>NZ_JBEOXE010000117.1:0-12773 GCF_040296485.1 Streptomyces sp. NPDC002138
GTTACTCCCCCCAACCAAACCCCCCTCCACCCGGGGGCCGGCGCCCCCCCCGGCGGGCCCCCGGGCCCCCCCCGCCCGGCCCCCGGGCGGGGGCGGCCCCCGCACGGGGGGGTCCGGCGGCCTCCGCCGTCTCCGGGCCGGTCAGACCCCGCTGGCGACCGGCTCCCGGTCCTCGGCGCCCGCGGCCGCGCCGGCCTCGTCGCGCGCGGCGCGCGCGAGCGTACGCGGGGTGTACCAGTTCCACTCGCCCAGCAGCTTCATGGCCGCAGGGAGCAGCACCACACGGATCAGCGTGGCATCGAGCAGCACCGCCACGGACATGCCGACCCCCGACTCCTTCATCGAGAGCTGCGGCAGCATGCCGAACACCGCGGCCACCGCGACCATCACGATCGCGGCGCCGGTGACCACACCGGCCGTGCTCCTGACGCCCTCCTCGATGGCCCGGGCGGTCGTCAGACCGCGCTCGTGCCCCTCGCGGATCCGGCTGACGACGAAGACGTGGTAGTCCATGGAGAGCCCGAACAGGAACACGAACAGGAACAGCGGCACCCACGAGGCGATCGCGCCGGTGCTGGTGAAGCCCAGCAGCCCCTCGCCCCAGCCGTGCTGGAAGACCACGACGACCACGCCGTACGCCGCGCCGACCGACAGCAGGTTGAGCAGCAGCGTGAGCCCGGCGATGACCGGCGAGCGGAACGAGAAGAGCATCACGAAGAAGGTGAACACGAGGACGAACCCGGCCACCCAGGGCGCCGCGTCAGCGAGGTGGTCACTGCTGTCCACCGAAGCCGCCGTGGTCCCGCCGACCGCCACCTCGGCCCCGGCCACGCGGCCGAAGGTCTCGGGGACCACCTTCTCGCGCAGCGTGCGCAGGGCCGCCACGGAGGCGTCGTCGGTACCGGAGCCGGCCAGGCCGACCGTGGCGATGCCCACGGTGCCGTCCCCGCCGCTCTGGAAGGTCACGGGGCCGCTGAGACCCTCGGTGGTGCGGGCCGCCGCGCGCAGCCGCTCGACCGCCGCCGTCACCTCGGGCGCCGCGGGGTCGTCCGTACGGATCACGATCTTGGCGGGGGTGCCGGAGCCGGGGAACGCCTCCTGGATGCGGTCGTACGTACTCAGGATCGGCAGGCTGCGCGCGGGCAGGTCACCGGTCCCCGGCTCACCGGTGTGCAGGGAGAACGCGGGCACGGCGAGGGCGGTCAGCGCGCCGCCGCACAGGAGCAGGGCGGCCAGCGGGCGCCGCAGCACCGCGGCGAGCACGGAACCCCAGCCGCGCGCCGGGCGCGCGGCGGTGTCAGCGGCAGCGGCAGCGGCACCGGTACCGGCGGTCCGCCGGGCCCGGTTCAGGAAGGGCAGCCGCCCCTTGTCCACCCGGTCGCCGAGCAGGGAGAGCATCGCGGGCAGCACGGTCACCGAGCCGAGGACGGCCGCGGCCACCACGATGATCGTGGCGCTGGCCATGCCGAAGAAGATGCCGTTGCCGGACAGGAACAGACCGGCCAGCGAGACGATCACGGTCAGGCCGGAGACCACGATGGAGTGACCGGAGGTCGCGGCCGCGGCGGCCACCGCGGCGTCCGTACCGTGGCCCAGGGCGCGCTCCTCGCGGAAGCGGCGGATGTAGAAGAGCGAGTAGTCGACACCGACGGCGATGCCGATGAGGGACATCACCGAGGTGCCGTTCTGGTCGACATGGACCAGCTGGCTGGTCAGCGCCAGCAGTCCGCCCGCCGCGATCACCGTGGTGAGGGCGAGCAGCACCGGGAGCAGCGCCGCGACGAGCGCGCCGAACGCGATCAGCAGGATGCCCAGGGTCACCGGGAAGGACAGGAGCTCGGCGTTGCCGTAGTCGGTGTGCAGCTTGTCGTCGTAGAGGCGCGAGAAGGAGGCCTCGCCGAACTGCTCGACGCGCAGGCCGGGGTGGGCGGCGCCGGCCCGGCCGACGGCGTCGAGGACCGGCTGGACCTTCTCCTTGGCCTTGAGCGGCCCGTCCTTCATCTCGAACTGCACCAGCGCGGAGTGCCGGTCGGCCGATACCGCGGCCGCGCCGGCCGGGTCCAGCGGTGAGACGACGTGGTCGACGGCGCCGGTCCCGGTGAGTGCCTTGACGGTGTCGGCGACGGCGGCCCGGAAGGCTCCGTCCTGCGCGGTGAGCGTGTCGGAGTGGACGAACACCACCTCGTGGGCCGGGAGTTCGAAGCCCGCCCCTGCCAGGATCTGCTCCGCCCTGCGGGCCTCGCCGTTCGTCAGCTCGGCCGGTGTCGGGGCCGCGGGCTGCACGAACCCGCCGACGACGGTGGTGACGACGACGAAGGTGAGCCACAGCAAGACGGCCGCCCAACGGTGGTGGGCACTCCAGCGCCCTGCGGCCTCGGCGAGGCTGCGCCTGCTCTTCACGGATTCTCCAGTGCTCGGGTGGTTCGGGGGAAGGCGGCTCCGGTGAGCCCCGCAAGGTCAGGAGAGGGCGGCCGTGCGGAAGGTTCCCGTGGATTTCCGGTGGACTTCCCGTCCGGGCGGCGGCGCCCTCCCCGGGCCTCCGGCGCGTCCGGGGCGCGTCTCCCGCGGAATCCCGGGGCGCGTCTCCCGCGGAATCCGGTGGGAACCTTCCGGCCCGCGGGCTCCTCCTGACTGGACAGCAGAGAGGAGCTCCCATGAGCGCGAACACCCGGCGCGAGGCCCCCGGCGGGCCGCCGCCGATGCCCGAGGTCGAGGGCGTCACCCATCACCACGTGCGGGTCAACGGCTTCACGATGCACATCGCGGAGGCCGGCGAAGGCCCTCCCGTGGTGCTGCTGCACGGCTTCCCGCAGCACTGGTACGCCTGGCGCCGGATCATCCCGGACCTGTCCGCCCACTACCGGCTGATCTGCGTGGACCTGCGCGGTTTCGGCTGGTCCGACGCGCCCGCCTCCGGATACGACACGGACACCAGGGTCGACGACGTCCTCGCGCTGCTCGACGCGCTCGGGCTCGACCGGGTCGCTCTGATCGGCCACGAATGGGGGGCCTGGGCGGGGTTCATGCTGTGCCTGCGCGCACCCGAGCGGGTCAGTGGCTATCTGGCGCTCAACATGGTCCACCCGTGGCCGCTGCACCGGCGGATGCTGCCCCAGGCCTGGCGCTACTGGTACACCGCGGTCCTCGAATTCCCGCTGCTGGGCCGGTGGGTGCTGCGCAATCGGCCCCAGTTCACGCGATTCCTGCTGCGCAAGGGGTACGTCGACGGCGCGGGCCGGGACGAGGCGGCGGTCCGGGAGTACCTCAGGTCCGCCGCGGAGCCCGCGCGCGCCCGGGCGGGCGAGGCGCTCCACCGCTCCTACGCCCTGAGGGACGTCGCCGGTCTGGCCCTCGGCCGGTTCAAGAAGCTCCGGCTGACCACGCCCACGCTGATCCTGGCCGGGGAGAAGGACTTCGTCCTCCCGCCGGGGGTGCTGCCGGGCGGCGAGCGGTACGCCGACGACCTGCGGGTCGAGGTGGTCGAGGGCGCCGGTCACTACGTGCACGAGGAGCGGCCCGACCGGGTGGTGGAAGCGGCGAAGCGGCTCTTCGGCGGCGGTGGGGGCGGCCTCGGCTGACGCGCACGGTCGGCCGGATCGCCGATCCGGCCGGCCACCGCCGTCCCGCCCCCGCCCGGTGGACCCGGCGTGCTCAGCCGGCCCACCGCGCGGCGACGCGGACGCGCGCCCGCTCGATCACGCGCCGGGCGCGCGCCTCGTCCCGGGGGCACGGACGCCGGTCGAGGGGCGCGCCGTCCGCTGGACGCAGCCCCCCGAACACCGCGAAGCGGGTCCCCCCGCCCTCCGCGACGGCGGCCATGCCGCCGAACACCTCCGGGCTCTGCATCAGGCACCACCCGGGCTGCAGCACCAGGTCGAAGCGGCCCTCCCGGCCGCACGGCCCGCACGCCCGGGCCGTGCGCCCCCGCGGACCGTCCTCGACGGTGAGGGACAGCAGACCCGGCACCAGGTGCGGAAGCTCGCGCTCCAGATCGGCGGCGACGGTCCACACCTCCGCGAACGGCGCGTTGATGTGGGCCTCCGCGTGCATCGGGGCGTCCAGTGCGGCGGCGAGGACGCGCATGCGGCGTACGGGGTCGAATTCGGGCACCCCCGGCGTCGCCCTCACCGGGTCCACGCTGCCCGGAAGCCGTGGCGGGCGCGGTGCAGCCGCGATTTCACCGTCCCGTGGGACACGTTCAGCAGCGCGCCCGCGGCCTTCTCGTCCAGGCCGCGCACCGCGCGCAGGACCAGCACCTCGCGGTGCGCCTCGGGCAGCCGGCGCAGTACGTCGCGCACCTCGGCCGCCACCTCGTGGCCGCCGACGGGCCGGTCGACGATCTCGGACACGGGGGTCTCCCGGGCGGCGCGCCGGGCGACGCGGACGGCCTCGCGCAGGGTGACCGTACGCACCCAGGCGTACAGGGCGGTGGGGTCCTTCAGCCGGTCGAGGCCCTGGAAGACGGCGATCAGGGACTCCTGCACGGCGTCGGCGGTGTGGCCGTGCGCGATCGGGCGGCACAGCCGGGTGACGTACGGGGTCAGCAGGTCGATCAGATCGTTGAGCGCGATGGCATCGCCCTCCTGCGCGGCCCGCACGAGCACGGCCGCCCGGGCCCAGGGCGTCCGCGCGCCCTCCCCGTCATCGGCGCAGTGATGCGGCGGGACGGTCCGCTCCGTGTGGGTCATCGGCCCCTCCTCTTCCTGTTGCGGTGGGTCGTCATCCCTACAGAGGGCGCACCGGCGGCCCGCACTCCATCGGATCCCCGCGCGGGCCCGATCCCGGGCAGGACGGCGGGAAAGGGACGTCGCGCGGCCGGAATCCAACTCTCCGAATAAATAAAAGAATTCGATGGAGTGTGATGCCCCCTCCGGCCGCTCTTACTGGTGTCGGAGCGACGAGGCCGGGCCCACACCACACCCCGCCGCGCAGCCGGAGGCGCAGACCGTGCCCCGCAGTGCCGAACGTCGCCTTCCCGTTCCAGACCTTCCTTCCGGACGCCTGAAGTCCGGACGCCCGCCCCAGTGTCCGGGTGTCCGGGCGTCCGGACCTCCCGGACCTTCTTCCCGCTGACCGGCCTACCTGAGGATTTCCCATGCCTGATGTCTCCGCGCTGCAACTCGACTCGGTTCCCCGGCCGACGGCTCCCCTCGGTGTCCTCCCGGCCATCGCCGCCGAGAAGTTCCCCGACACCCCCTTCCTCTCGGACACGCCGTGGAACACCTACGGCGGCCCGGTCGCGACCATCGCCGACTTCGCCCGGGCCGTCGAGGACTACGCGGACCGCTTCTGGGCGGCCGGCATCCGCCGCGGCGACGTCGTCGCCGTCGTCCAGCGCAACCACATCGAGGTCGAGGGCGTGATGTGCGCCCTCGGCCGGATCGGCGCCCTGCCCGCGCTGCTCTCCTCCGCGATGGAGTCCGGCGAGATCCTGGAGTGCCTGGCCCGGTTGGAGAGCCCCTACCTGCTGGTGGACTCGTACGGGCTGGCCCGGCTCGCCGATTCGCGGCACGCGCTGACCCTGCTCACCCGCCGCGTGCTGGGTCTGGAGGAGTCCGCGCTCAGCTGGGTGGCGCCCGTCCAGGAGCGCGCCGCGCACGTCGCCGACCCCCGTGACGAGGACGAGTGGTTCGTCATCACGCACTCGTCGGGAACCACCGGCTCGCCCAAGCTCTGCGCCCACTCGACCCGTTCGCTGTTCGGCATGGTCGCCCCGATGATCATGATCTTCCGCGACCAGTACTCGATGCAGGACCTCAACGCCAAGCACCTGTCCTTCGTCCACGCCCGCACCTGCGCCGGCACCCTCGCCTCGCTCGAGATCGGCATGCCGTCCCTGGCCATCGCCGACCCCGACCCGGTGAACGTCAAGAAGCTGCTCCTGGAGCACAAGCCGACGTCCATCGAGACCCACCCGAACATGTACATCCAGTGGGAGCCGCTCGCCGACGACCCGGACCGCCCGCTGGCCCCCGTCGAGCGCTTCATCAGCACCTTCGACGCCATGCACCCGAGGACCGTGCGCGCCCTGCTGGCCGCCTCCGACCGTCCCGGCGCCCACTACTTCCAGGCGTACGGGCAGACCGAGACCGGGCCCATCTGCCTGCGCATCGTCACCCGCGAGGAGTCCGCGGACTACTCGCCCCGCAACGTCGGCCACGCCGGCGGCGGCTTCGAGATGCGCGTCGTCGACACCGACGGCGCCCCGGTGCCCGCCGGGACCGAGGGGCGGATCGAGACCCGCTCCATGGGCCGCATGCGCGGCTACGTCGGCGGCGACCCCATGCCCGCCGACGACGCCTGGTGGCCGATGGGCGACATCGGCCGCCTCTTGGAGGACGGCTCGCTCGAACTCCTCGACCGCGTGGTCGACCACGTCGACGGCGTCGGCAGCCTGCTGGAGAAGGAGGACCACCTGTTGGAGGCCCTGCCCGAGCTGGTGGAACTCGTCCTGATCCGCACCGACGACGGCGCCCTGATCGCGGTGGCCTGCCCCCGGCCCGGCACCACCCCCGACGTCGAGCGCTTCCACGCCGCGGCCAAGGAAGTGGGTCTGCCCGAGACCGAGGTCCGCTTCTGGGACTGGGAGGCCGTCCCCGTCACCGGTTCCTACAAGGTGCGCCGCGCCGTACTGCGCCGCCGCCTCGCGGGCCGGGTCCGACCCGCGCCCGCCGTCGTCCCCGCCCCCGCCCCCACGAAGGAGGTCTGAGCACCGTGGTGCACCTGTGGACCCTGCTGTCGCGGTCCCTGCACGAGAGCGCCGCTCTCCATGTCCCCGGCAAGCGGGAGGAGCCCTTCTCGGGGCCCGCGCTGACCGACCGCGCCGAACGCACCGCGGGAGCCGTCCTCGCCGCGTTCGACGGGCGCCCGCCCGCCCGGATCGGCCTGCTCATGGCGAACGGCGAACCGTGGGTCCGCGGCTTCCTCGCCGTCATGCGTCTTGACGCGGCCGCCGTGCCGCTGGCCCTGCCGGTGGCCTTCGGCGGAGTGGACGCGTACGCCGCCCACGTACGCCGGATCGCGGCCGACGCCTCGCTCGACACGATCCTCGTCGACGCGAGCATGGGCCGCCGGCTCATCGCCCGCGTCGCCGAGGCCGTACCGGGAGTCCGCTTCCTCGACATCACCGAACCACCAGAACAGCAGGCGCAGCTGCCCGAGTTGGGGGCGGGCGGCGACGCGCCGGCCGTCATCCAGTACACCTCGGGCAGCACCTCGGCCCCCAAGGGCGTCCTCGTCAGCCACGACAACGTCAGCGCCGGACTCGACGTCATCGCGCGCGGCACCGGCTGGGCCGATGACGACGTCCTCGGCCAATGGCTGCCGCTCTTCCACGACATGGGACTCTTCAGCCTCCTCAACGCACTGCGCCGGGGCTCCCCGGTGCACCTGTGGGAGCCGGGCGACTTCGTCCGCCGCCCCCTGCGCTGGCTGTCCGCCTTCGCCGCCTCCGGCGCCACCATGACCCCGGCACCGAACTTCTTCTACGACTACCTCGTCTCCGCCGCCGCCCGTGGCATCCCGGAGGACCTGGACCTGTCCCGCTGGCGCTACGGCGGCAACGGCTCCGAGCCCGTCCGGCTCGCCAGCCTGGAGGCCTTCCACGACACCTTCCGCGGCCACGGCCTGGGACGGTACGTCGTCCAGCCCAACTACGGCATGGCGGAAGCCACGTTGATGGTGACCACCGGAGCACCCCGCTCGCCCTACCGCGCCCTGGAGGTCGACCGCGACCACCTCTCCATCGGGGACCTGGTGCGCCACTCCGCCGAGGCCGGCCCCACCACCCGCACCGTCGTCTCCTGCGGCCCGGCCGTCGAGGGCCTGAGCGTGCGGATCGGCACGGTCGACGGGGTCCCGCTGCCCGAGGACACCGTCGGGGAGATCCAGATCGAGGGCGCCCCGGTCACCTCCGGATACCTCGGACTGCCCGCCGCACAGCAGCCGTTCACCCCGGACGGACTGCTGCGCACCGGAGACATCGGATTCCTGCACGACGGCGAGCTGTACGTCATGGGCCGCCTGAAGGCCATGGCCGTCGTACGGGGTCAGAACTACTACGCCGAAGACGTCGAGGACATCGTCAAGGGGACCCAGGGGGTGGGCCGCCAGTGCGCCGCCTTCGCCTGGGACGAAGACGGCGAGGAGCGCATGGTCGTGCTGTGGGAAACCCGACTCGACGCGGGGGCGGCCGCCGCCGTCGGCCGCGAGATCGCCACCCGGCTCGCCGAACACCTCGGTCTCGGAGCCGTCGACATCGTCCCCGTCCCGACCTCCGCCCTGCCCTCCACCAGCTCGGGAAAGATCAAGCGCTCCGGCGCCGCGGACCTCTACCGCGAGCACGCGGCCACCACCACCGCCCCGCTCAACTCCACCGAAGGAAGCCTGTCATGACCCAGACCCAGACCCAGACCCAGAACACCGCAACCGCCCCCGCCGCCGCCGTCCTGGGCGTCGTCGTCCGCGCCCTCGCCGCCCACTCCGGAGCCGCCCCCGACAGCATCGACACCGGCAAGCCGCTCGCCGCCATCCCCGGCATCGAGTCCGTGAAGGCCCTGCGCGCGATCACCGAGATCGAGGACGAGCTGGGCGTGGCCATCCCGGACGACTTCCTCTTCGAGACCGCGACCGTCGGCGAACTGGCCGGATTCGTCGTGTCCCTCACCGCGGAGGCGGACGCCGGATGACCGTGGAAACCTCTCCCGCCGACGCCCTGCTGCCCGCGCTCGGCCGGTTCACGACCGTCCCCGCCGACAGCGCCCGCTACGACACGGACATCAGCTCCGCCGCACAGGCCCTGCGCGCCACCCCGGCCCAGATATCCCGGCTCGCCGACCACGGCCTGCCGCACACCGCGGACGCCGAGCGCGGCCCCCTCTTCGACTACGACGACATCATGAACGTCGGCATGTTCTGCGGCACCGGACAGACCGTGCCCGAACTCGGACTGCGCTTCCTGATGCGCTTCGCGAGCTCTCCCGAGGCCAGCTGGTTCGAGCCGCGCGACTGGGAGATCGGCGTCCACCCGGCCCGTACGGCGGGCGGCGCCGAGCCGGCCGAGGGCGTCCGGCTGCCCACCGTCACCGTCCGCGTGCCCGACCTCGCGGCCCCCGGTGTCACCGCCCTCTCGCCCGGCTTCGACGGACCGCTGCGCGAGAACGGCTACGAGGCCGCCGTCCGCCTCACCGGCGCCCGGCACACCGTGCGCGACCCGCGCATCCTGGAGGCCTGGCACGAGATCGTCGACGCGCTCGCGGCCCGCCGGGTCACCTACCAGACGGTCCCCGAGGTGCTGCGCGCCGACCACCACCGGGCCTGGGACCTCGGCATCGCGGACTGCATGGTCGCCTCCCGGCTGCTGGCCGACCGGCTGCGCGCGCAGGGCTTCGAAGCCCGCGCCCGGCGCGGCTACCTGCTCGGCCTCTTCGGCAGCGACCACTCCTGGTGCGAGGTCGTCGAGGACGGCGTGGCCAAATCCCTCGACCCCGTCTTCGCGTTCGTCGCCACCGTCGGCGACGAACGCGGGGTCGCCGAGTCGCCCGCATTCGCCCGGGCCTGCCTGGGCAGCCGGTTCAACCGGCTGCTGCCCTGCCGCACCGACAGTGCGGAGCCCCTCGTCTACTTCGACGGCGAACCCGCCCCGTACTGGGCGATGGTCGGCGTCGGCGCCCGCCCCCGGAGGTCCCAGTGAACACCGCCCGCACCCTCGTACGCAGCAGCCTCGACCACCCGGTGCTCCTCGACCGGATCGGGGACGAGGACGACCTGTCCGGAGCCGGGGTCAATTCCGGTGAACTCATCCGCCTCGCCCTCGCCTGCGAGGACCACCTCGGCCGCGCCCTGGGCGACGAGGAACTCGCCGGACTCACCACCGTACGGGCCGTGGCCGAGCTGATCGGCGAACTCGTCCCGGAGGAGCCCGCTGACATGTGGCTCGCCCAACTGATCCAGCGCGGACTGGACCGGCGGCCCGACGCCCTCGCCCTGCGCGACGTCCGCCGCGACGTCACCTGGACCCGGCTGCACCGTGACGTCCAGGCCCTGGCCACCCGGCTGCGGTCCGGCGCGGCAGCGGGAGACGGGTCCGGCGCCTCCACGGCGGGGTCCGGCGCCGCACCCGGCGACCGCGTCCTCGTCGTCAGCGGCAACCGGGTCGAGGTCCTGGAGACCTACCTGGCCTGCGCCCTCGCCGGACTCGTCGCCGTCCCGGTCAACCCGGCGCTGGCCGATCCCGAACTCCTCGCCGTCCTCGACTCCGTCGAGCCGACCGTCGCCGTCGTGGAAGGCGCCGCCGCGGCCCGGCTGCGGGCCGCCCGCCCCGGACTCGACCTGCTGGACATCACCACGGTCGAGGCGCTCCCCGATGCCGGAAGCCCCCTCGACGCCGGCGCCTCCGGCCAGGGCGATCCCGTCGCCATCCTGCACACCTCGGCCACCACCGGCCGGGCCAAGGGCGTCGTCGTGGACCAGCGCTCGCTCCAGGTCAACGCACTGTCCTGGATGGCCGACGTCCGTCCGGAGCCGGAAACCCCCTTCCTCAACGCGGGTCCGCTCTTCCACGGCAGCATGGTCATCGCCCTCGACCACCTCGCCGCGGGCGGCACGGTCTGCGTACTGGACCGCTTCACGCCGCAGGGATGCCTGGCCGCCCTCGAGACCTGGCGGATCGAACACGCCTTCCTCGTCCCCTCCATGGTGCGGCTGCTGCTCGACGCCAAGGGCCTGCCCGACGCCGACCTCAGCGCGCTGCGCCTGCTCCTGTACGGCGCGGCGCCGATGCCCGAAGACCTCGCCCGCGAGGCCCGCACCCGCCTCGGCGCCGACCTGCAGGGCATCTACGGCATCACCGAGGGCGGCGGCCCCGCCCTGTCCCTGCGCCCCGACGACCCGGTGGGACCGCCCCCGGTACCCGGCGCCGTGTGCCTGGGCACGCCCATGCTCGGCACCCGCACGCGGATCGTGGCCGACGACGGCCGCGAGCCCGGGCCCGGCGGCATCGGCGAGCTGCACCTCGGCGGCGACGGGCTGATGCAGGGCTACTGGAAGAACCCGGACGCCACCTCCGAGGTGCTGCGGGACGGCTGGCTCAACACCCGCGACCTGTGCTGCACCGGTGCGGACGGCCGGATCTGGACCGTCGACCGGCGCAACGACCTGATCCTGCGCGGCGGCCAGAACGTGTACCCCGCCGAGATCGAGCACGTACTGCGCCGCTCGCCCCACGTCGCCGACGTGGTCGTCGTACCCCTGCCCTCGGAGATCTGGGGCCAGGTCCCCGTCGCCTTCGTCCAGCCCGCGGAGGGGTGCCGGTTCGACGCCCTGGAACTCCTGGACCTGTGCGTCGAGGGGCTCGCCGCCTACAAGCGGCCCGGCCACTTCCTCCCCATCGACCGCGTCCCCCGCAATCCCGCGGGCAAGGCCCTGCGCGTCCAACTGCGCGAACTGGCAAGAGAACTCACCACCGGAACGGAGCACGCAGCATGACCCCGCCCGACTTCACGCGGCCCGAGGTACTGACCGCACTCGCAGGGGACTGGGTGGTCCCCGTGGCGGGCAACGCCGTCATCTCCTGGGACTACGACCAGCGCAACGAGCGGATGCTGCGCCTGTACACGCAGGGCAAGCAGCGCCAGTGGGACATGGACGACCGGCTGGACTGGGACCACGAGGTCGACCCCGACAACCCGCTCGGCCTGCCCGACGACTTCATCTCCATCGCCGGTTCCCCCCTGTGGGAGCGCCTCCCCGAGGCCGACCGGGCGGTCATCCGCCGGCACACCAGCGGTTGGCTGTACTCCCAGTTCCTGCACGCCGAACAGGCCGCCCTGGTGGGCTGCGGCAAGATCCTGCTGGCCGTCGAGGAGCTGGACTCCAAGCTCTACGCGGCCACCCAGATCGTCGACGAGGCCCGCCACGTCGAGGGGTTCAACCGCTTCCTGCACACCAAGATCGGTCTGCGGTACGGGCTGTCGCCCTCCATCAGCGCGATGTTCGAGCACGCCATGCGCGAGCCCCGCTGGGACTTCGCCGTCCTCGCCGCGCACATCCTGATCGAGAACATGGGACTGGCCACCTTCGGCGTGCACCGCGAGCGCCTCCAGGACCCGCTGGCGCGCTCGTTCAGTGCGTACGTCGCCCGCGACGAGGCCCGGCACGTGGCCTTCGGCCGCCTGCTGCTGCGCGGCTACTACCCCCAGCTCAGCGAGGCCGAGATCCGCGAGCGCGAGGACTTCGTCGTGGAGGGGTGCTGGGCGCTGCGCGACCGCTACGTCGACGACGACATCTGGAACACGCTCGGCTACGGCGAGGAAGCGGTCAAGGCGGCCCGGCGCTCGCCCGCCAAGCGGGAGTTCCGGCGGCTGGTGTTCATGCGGATCGTGCCCGGGCTGAAGGAGATCGGCATGTTCGGACCGCGGGTCCAGGAGGGCCTGCGGAAGATGGGGGTCCTCGGCTTCGCGGACGTCGACGAGGCGGCGCTGCGCGAGCTCGACGACAAGGCCGCCGTGGACGAGCTGACCCGGCGCGACCTCGAGGTACGGCGCCTGGACATCGAGCAGTTCGCCGCGCTGGGCGGCCGGCCCGCGCCCGAAACGGCCTGAACTCCCGCGCCCGCAGCGGGCTGAACTCCCGTGCCCGCAGCGGCCTGAACTCCCGCGCTCGCAGCGGGCTGAACTCCCGCGCCCGGCACGGCCCGAACCTCGGCGGCCCCGACGGGGCCGCCGCTCACGGGCCGCCGCCCGCCGCCGAACCGTCCGCCACCGGCCCGGTCGGCC
>NZ_JBEOXE010000118.1:0-12394 GCF_040296485.1 Streptomyces sp. NPDC002138
GGACCCTGTGGGAGAGTAGGACGCCGCCGAACAATTTTTCCGGGAAAGCCCCGCACCTTTTGGTGCGGGGCTTTTCTGCGTTCCGGACCAGTTCCCGACCAGTTCCGGACCAGTTTCGGTCCGGAACCGGGATCAGGCGTCGAACGCGGTGAGGTCGAGCAGGGCCAGCCGCTCCGGGTCCGCGATGACGTCGATGGCGACGGCCTGGCCGGCCACCACGGTGAAGGCCATGACCGACAGCGGACGGCCGTTGGCGATGACCACGACGCCCGCGGCGCCGTTGATGAGTGCCGGGAAGGCGAACGGGGACAGCGAACCGAAGGTGATGGCCTGACCGGCCACGGTGTGCGCGCCGCTCAGGACGACCGTGTGGCGGGCGCGGGCGATGCCGCCGTCGGAGCGCAGGACCACATCCGGGTGGAGGACCGAGACGAGCGCGTTGAAGTCGCCGTCACGGGCGGCCGCGAAGAACGCGTTGACCACCTCCCGCTGACGGGCGAGGTCGGGGTCGGGAACCGGGGCCTGCCCCTGGACCCGGCGGCGGGCGCGGCTCGCCAGCTGGCGCGTCGTGGCCGGGGTCTTGTCGATCATCGGGGCGATCTCGTCGAAGGGCACGGCGAACATGTCGTGCAGGACGAAGGAGAGCCGCTCGGCCGGGCTCAGTGATTCGAGCACCACCAGCAGGGCCAGCCCGACCGAATCTGCCAGCAGGACCTCCTGCTCGGGATCGACCACGTTCTCGCGGCTGATCACCGGGTCGGGTATCCGGACCTCGAGCGGATCCTCACGGCGCTGCTCGCGCGAGCGCAGCCCGTTCAGGCACAGCCGTGCCACCACGGTGGTCAGCCAGCCGCCGAGGTTCTCGATGGTGTCGGCGTCCTGGGTGCTCAGCCGCAGCCAGGCCTCCTGGACGACGTCGTCCGTGCCGCTCATCGAGCCGAGCATCCGGTAGGCCACCGCACGGAGGTGGGGCCGGTGCTCCTCGAAGCGTTTCGCCAGCTCGTCGTGTTCGCTCATGTGGGTTCCTTCGTCAGGCGGATCGAAACCGATGGACCGAGAAGATCTTGCCTCCTACAGTGGCGCCGTGATGACCCAGGTGATCGTTCTCAACGGTGGTTCCAGCTCGGGGAAGTCCGGGATCTCGCGGTGTCTGCAGGCGGTGCTGCCCGGTGCCTGGCTGGCCCTCGGCGTCGACACGCTGGTCGACGCGATGCCCGCGTCCCTGCGGGAGGGCGACACCGGGATCGGCTTCGCCCCGGACGGCGAGGTCGTCGTAGGACCGGAGTTCAGGGCGCTGGAAGCGGCGTGGATCGCGGGGGTCGCCGCGATGGCGCGGGCCGGTGCCCGGGTCGTCGTCGACGAGGTCTTCCTCGGCGGACCGGACTCGCAGGAGCGGTGGCGCGCGGCCCTGGAGGGGCTGCGGGTGCTGTGGGTCGGGGTCCGGTGCGAGGCCGGGGTCGCCGCGGGCCGTGAGGTGGCGCGCGGCGACCGGATCGGCGGGATGGCCGCGTCCCAGGCGGAGTCGGTCCACCGGGGCGTGGTCTACGACCTGGAGGTGGACACCTCCCGCGCCGAGGCGATGACCTGCGCCCGGATCATCGCCGAGAGGGTGGCGGCGCAGGCCTGGACGGTCTAGAGGCGGCCGGCGGCCTTCAGGGAGAGGTAGGCGTCGGCGAGGGCCGGGGCCAGGGTGTCGGGGGTGGCGTCGACGACGTGGACGCCGTGCCGGGAGAGCTGGTCGGCGGTGCGGCGGCGCTGGGCGCGGGTCTGGGTGCCCGCGGCGGCCTCGTACACCGCGTCGACCGAGCCGCGGGCCGTGGTCATCTCCGCGATGTGCGGGTCGGCGACCGAGGCCAGCAGGACCGTGTGGCGCTGGGTGAGGCTCGGCAGCAGCGGGAGCAGCCCCTCCTCGATCGGGGCGGCGTCCAGGCTGGTCAGCAGGACCACCAGGGAGCGGCGCGGGGCGCTGCGCAGGATCGTGGAGACCAGGCTGCGGGAGTCGGTCTCGACGAGTTCGGGCTCCAGCGGGGCCATCGCGTTCACGAAGGCGGGCAGGATGTCGCCCGGCGGGCGGCCCTGGACCTGGGCGCGGGTGCGGCGGTCGTGGGCCAGCAGGTCCACGCGGTCGCCCGCGCGGGTGGCGAGGGCGGCGAGCAGCAGGGCCGCGTCCATGGTGGAGTCCAGGCGCGGGGCGTCGCCGACGCGTCCGGCCGACGTACGGCCCGTGTCGAGGCAGATGAGGATGTGCCGGTCGCGTTCCGGACGCCAGGTGCGGACGGCCACCTTGTTCTGGCGGGCGGTGGCCCGCCAGTCGATGGAACGGGTGTCGTCGCCGGGTACGTAGTCCCGCAGGCTGTCGAACTCGGTTCCCTCACCACGCGTCAGGACGCTGGTGCGGCCGTCGAGTTCGCGCAGCCGGGCGAGCCGGGACGGCAGGTGCTTGCGGCTGGTGAAGGGGGGCAGGACGCGGACCGTCCAGGGGACGACGTGGTTGCCCTGGCGGGCCATCAGACCGAGCGGGCCGTACGAGCGGACGGTGACCCGGTCGGCGCGGCGGTCGCCGCGCCGGGAGGGACGCAGGTGGGTGGTGAGCCGTCGGCGTTCGCCCGCGGGGACGGTCAGCGCGTGCCGGGAGGCGGCGGCCTCGGCGCCGGGGAGCCAGCTGCTCGGGGGCCACGCGTCGCGGATCCGGGCGCGCAGGGCGCGTCCGCCGGGGTTGGTGACGGTGAGGTGGACGTCCGCGCTCTCGCCCAGGCGCACCGAGGTGTCGCCGGAGCGGGAGAACCGCAGGGTGCGCACCGGCGCGGCGAGGGCGTAGTCGACGGCGCAGGCCAGCGCCAGGGGTCCGTTGACGGCGAGGATCCCCCACCAGCTCGGTTCGTGCAGGCCGACGGGGAGCGCGCCGAGGGCCGCCACCAGGGCGGCGCGTCCGGTCAGGGCCATCAGCGCGGGACGGGGACGTGGGAGAGGATCGCGGTGATGACCGCGTCCGCGGTGACGCCTTCCATTTCGGCCTCGGGGCGCAGCTGGACGCGGTGGCGCAGCGTGGGCAGGGCGAGGGCCTTGACGTCGTCGGGGGTGACGTAGTCGCGGCCGGTCAGCCAGGCCCAGGCGCGGGCGGTGGAGAGCAGGGCGGTGGCGCCGCGCGGGGAGACGCCGAGGGTGAGCGAGGGCGATTCCCGGGTGGCGCGGCAGATGTCGACGACGTAGCCGGTGATCTCGGGGGAGACGGTGGTCGCGGCGACGGCGCGGCGGGCGGCTTCGAGGTCGGCGGCGCCGGCGACGGGGCGTACGCCGGCGGCCTTGAGGTCGCGCGGGTCGAAGCCGGCGGCGTGCCGGGCCAGGACGTTGATCTCGTCCGTGCGGGAGGGCAGCGGGACGGTGAGCTTGAGCAGGAAGCGGTCGAGCTGGGCCTCGGGCAGCGGGTAGGTGCCCTCGTACTCGACGGGGTTCTGGGTGGCGGCGACCAGGAAGGGCTCGGGGAGCGGGCGCGGGGTGCCGTCGACGGTGACCTGGCGCTCCTCCATCGCTTCGAGGAGGGAGGCCTGGGTCTTGGGGGGCGTGCGGTTGATCTCGTCCGCGAGGAGCAGGTTGGTGAAGACCGGGCCGTCCTGGAAGGAGAACTCGGCGGTGCGGGCGTCGTAGACCAGCGAGCCGGTGATGTCGCTCGGCATCAGGTCGGGGGTGAACTGGACGCGCTTGGTGCCGATGTCGAGGGAGGCGGCCAGGGCACGCACCAGCAGGGTCTTGGCGACGCCGGGCACGCCTTCGAGGAGGACGTGGCCGCGGCACAGGAGGGCGACGACGAGGCCGGTGACGGCGGCGTCCTGGCCGACGACGGCCTTGCCGATCTCGGTGCGCAGCGCTTCGAGGGAGGCGCGTGCGCTGTCCGCGTCCGGGTGGGCGGGGGCGGCCTGGTAGGCGTCGGCGGGCGTGGCCGTCATGAGGTACGGACCTCTCTTTCGAGGGCGTCGAGGTGATCGGCGAGCGCGACGAGTGCCGCGTCGTCGGAGGGGGCGGGGCCGAAGAGCAGCCCGGGCAGGTCCCGGTCGGAGCCGGCCAGCCGGTCGGAGACCGCGGGCAGCAGGGCGGCGGGGTCCTGGGCACGGGCGGGGGGTACGCCGACCAGGGCGGCCAGGCGCTCGCGCGTGGCTTCCCGCAGCACGGTGGAGGCGCGGTCGCGGGCTCCGGCCTTGCGGTAGAGGCGGGCGCGGCCCTCGGTGGCCTCGGAGGCGCGGACGACGACCGGGAGTCGCTCGGGGACGAGCGGGCCGAGGCGGCGGCCGCGCCAGAGGGCGGCGAGGACCGCGGCGGCGGTGAGCTGGAGCAGGGCCCAGGCCCAGCCGGCCGGGATGAGGTCGAAGAAGCTCTTCTCCTGCTCCGCCTGCCCGGCCGCGGTGTCGGCGGGCGAGGGGATGAACCAGACGAGTTCGGCACGGGAGCCGAGGAGTTGCAGGGCGAGGGCGGCGTTGCCCTCGTCGGCCAGGGAGTCGTTGCGCAGGATCAGCTCGGAGCCGAGGACGACGGTGTCTCCGCCGTGGGCGCCGGGGACCACGAGCAGGGTGGGGTCGCCGCCGCTGGGGTAGCAGGCCAGGACCCGGGGGAGGTCGGTGGTGTAGCGGAGGCCGTCGCCGGTGGTGGCGCGTCCAGCGGCGGTGGCCGCGGGCAGGGCGCAGCCGGGGGAGAGGGCCTTGTGGTGGGCGGTGCCCGAGGCGCGGACGCCGGGGGTGAGGCCGGTGAGGGCGCTGTCGCCGGGGGCGAGCAGGACCGTACGGCCGCCGGCCGGGTCCGTCGCGGCGCGCAGGACGGAGCGCCGGTCCTGGCCGAGCAGGTCGGGGGCGGTGACCAGGAGGGTCGTGCCGGGGCCGGCGGCTTCGGCGGCCTCGGCGGTGGTGGTCACGACGCGGGTGGTGACCCCGCGCTGCTTGAGGAGTTCGGCGACGGCCCGGCTGCCGGTGGGGTCGGCGGAGCGCGGGTCGAGGTGCCCGTGCAGGGGGCCGGAGTGCAGGGAGGCCAGGACGAGACCGGCGACGAGCAGGGCCGCGAGGGCGATGAGGAAGCCGCGGGCCCGGCGCCAGAGCCGGGCGGGGCCCAGGGCGGTGGAAGTGGGCGCGGTCGTGGGCGCGGTCGTGGGCGCCGCGGCCGGGGGTGCCGCGGCCGGGGTGGCCGGCGGGTGCGGGGGCGCGGGGGGCGGCGCCGGAGTGCGGGCGGTGCTCATGCGGCCGGTCCTCCCGTGGTGGTCAGGACGGGCTTGGCGCGCTCCAGGGTGAGGTCGAGGTCGCGCAGGCGGGCGTACGTACCGGTGTCAGCGGCGCGGCCGCCGTAGGTGACGTCGTCGAACGTCCGGGCGGCGGCGCGCAGTTCCGCGGTGTGGGCGGGGAGGGAGAGCGCGGCTTCGGCGGCGGCCTCGTCGGCGGTGCGGCCGGGGCGCGGGTCGAGCAGGGTGCGCTCTTCCAGGGAGCGCACGACGGCGCGCATGCGTTCCTGGACGGCCTCGGTCCAGCGGCCGGCGGCGGCGTGCGCCTCGGCGCTCGCGCGGTGGTCGGCGGCGCTGCGTATGCGCTCGTCGAAGAGGAGCCCGGCGCTGGTGGCGGCGCGGCGGGGGGAGCCGAGCCGCCACCACAGGGCGCCGATGAGCAGGATCACCACGACGGTGATCAGGATGATTCCGGTCAGTCCGCCGGGTGTGGCGTCGGACGCGGAGTTCATCAGATCGCCGAGCCACTCCCAGAAGCGGTCGATGGCGCGCTCGATCGGGCTCGGGTCGTTCTGGTGGTAGAGCGGCTTGGACAGCTCGCGCTCGGCGGCCTCGCGGGCCGCGTCGCGCGGTGTCGTCAGCGGTGGTGTCTCGCCCTGGGGCAGCAGGGCTGCCGTGACGCGTGTGATCGGTCCCCCCGTGGTGATCACCGCCGCATCAGCCTCCGGCGCCGGGGTGCGGGGCGGCGCCGCCCTGGGTGCCGTAGTTCTCGACACCGGCGGCGCGGGCGAGCTCCAGGTCGAGGGCTTCGCGCCGGATGCGCTGGTCGATGTAGAGCAGCACGACGACGCCGGCCTGCATCGGCATGGTGATGGCCATGCCGACCACCGAGCCGACCGCCTGGATGATCAGGAACGCCCAGCCGTCGGGGGTGTTCCCGGCGATCATGGCGTCGAATCCGCCGCCGAAGACGATGGCCATGACCGAGAAGGGCACGGCGATGATCATCGAGACGATGCCCACGATGAGGGTCGTCAGGACGGTGATGCCGAAGATCCGCCACCAGGCGCCCTGGACCAGCTTCGCGGAGCGGCCCAGCGCCTTGAGGACGGTCGCCTTCTCCAGCATCAGCGCGGGCGAGGCCAGGCTGAAGCGGATCCACAGCCAGGCCAGGACGACCAGGCCGATGAGGCCGCCGACGACGCCCAGGGCGGGGCTGTTCACGAGGATGCCCGGGAGCATCAGGACCAGGAGCAGGGCGGCGGAGCCGACGGTCAGCAGGAGGGTCAGCCCGGCGAGGCGGAGCAGCTGGGGGCGCGCGTCGCGCCAGGCCCCGGCGACCGTGGAGGGCTGACCGAGCACGGCCCGGCTGAAGATCATGGTGAGCAGGGCGGTGGCGAGGACGCCGCCGATGACCTGGATGAAGATCGCGACGGACGACAGGGTGAGGCTGCTGCCCATCACGTCGAGCATCTCGCGGGGGCCCGTGATGCTGCCGGCGTCGGTCGTGAGGCGCTCCAGCGCGTACCGCTGGAAGATCACGGTGGCCAGCTGCACGATCACGGCGACGAGGGCGGTGACGGACAGCACCGAGCGCCAGTGGGTGCGCATGGTGGTGACCGCGCCGTCGAGGATCTCGCCGAGGCCCAGGGGGCGCAGCGGGATCACGCCGGGCTTGGCCGCCGGGGGCTTGCCCCAGCCGCCGGGGGCGCCGTACGGCCCGTACGGGCCGGGCTGCCCGGGCTGGCCGCCGTACGGGCCGGGCTGCTGACCGTACGAGCCCCAGCCGGCGCCGGGCTGCGGCTGCGGCGGCTGCTGCGGAGCGGACCCGTCGGCGGGCGCGCCGGGAGCCGGGGCCGAGCCGGGGCTGGACCACTGGCCGGGCGGCGGCTGCTGGGCGGACCACTTCGGGTCGGTGGGCGGCTGCGCGGGCGGGACGGGCTGCCCGGTCTGTCCGGGCTGGGCCGGGTTCTCGGGTGAAGGTGGTGAGGATGGCCGCTGCGCCCCCGTACCGTTCGCATCGGGAGCGCCTTCGCGCTCACCACCGGACGGAGAGGGTCCGGGCGTAGCCCAGCCCGGAGAGTCGTTCATCGTCGCTCCTTCACGTGTACTGCGCTGGCGGGGGCGCTGAGTCGCTGCCATCGTGCCACGTGGGAACGCCGGACGGACCGGCTCCTCCCCCGGATATCGGACCGGCCCGCACCTTCAATTGTCGCCCGGATCCGAGGCAGACTGGACGACTGGATCACGACGCAGGTCAGAGGGGCGATTTCCAGCCCTTTTGGCTGTGGGACAGCTCACCGCCAGGTAACGATTAGCTAATGGGATGATGTCAACCATGAAGGGACGCGTCCTTGTCGTCGACGACGACACCGCGCTGGCCGAGATGCTCGGCATTGTGCTGCGTGGAGAAGGTTTTGAGCCGTCGTTCGTAGCGGACGGCGACAAGGCACTTGCTGCTTTCAGGGAGGCAAAGCCGGACCTGGTACTGCTCGACCTCATGCTGCCCGGAAGGGACGGCATAGAGGTCTGCCGGCTGATCCGCGCCGAATCCGGCGTGCCGATCGTGATGCTCACCGCCAAGAGCGACACGGTCGACGTGGTCGTGGGGCTGGAATCCGGCGCCGACGACTACATGGTCAAGCCGTTCAAGCCCAAGGAGCTGGTGGCCCGGATCAGGGCCCGCCTGCGCCGCTCGGAGGAGCCCGCGCCCGAGCAGCTCACCATCGGTGACCTGGTCATCGACGTGGCCGGGCACTCCGTGAAGCGGGACGGCGCCTCCATCGCGCTGACCCCGCTCGAGTTCGACCTGCTGGTCGCGCTCGCCCGCAAGCCCTGGCAGGTGTTCACCCGCGAGGTGCTGCTGGAGCAGGTCTGGGGATACCGGCACGCGGCGGACACCCGCCTGGTCAACGTGCATGTTCAGCGACTGCGCTCCAAGGTCGAGAAGGACCCGGAGCGCCCGGAGATCGTGGTGACCGTACGTGGCGTCGGCTACAAGGCCGGACCGAGCTGACATGAAGCCCGGCAGGCCGCTGCGCGGTTCCCGTCGAGGGGCCGCGCGGGGCGGTCGGCCGTTCCGTCAGATGGCTGACGGAACGGCCGGCGGCCCCGTGCTGCGGCTCTTCGTACGGCTCGTGCGCAGGCCGCTGCTCCCGGCTGTCCGCCTCTGGCGGCGCAATCTCCAGCTCAGGGTGGTCGCCGGCACCCTGCTCATGTCGCTGGCCGTGGTCCTCAGCCTCGGTTTCGTCGTCATCGCCCAGGTCAGCAAGGGGCTGCTCGACGCCAAGGAAGAGGCCGCGCAGAGCCAGGCGGCGGGCGGCTTCGCGGTCGCACAGGAGAAGGCCAACACGCCCGCCACGACCGACGGGCCGGATTCCACCTCTGACACCAAGGCCGGCCGGGACGCCAGCACCTGGATGAGTTCCCTGGTCAAACAGCTGGCCAGCGGCGGCCAGACCGCTTTCGAGGTGGTCGCGCTCGGCGCCGGAACCGGCGAGATGGGGCCCGGCGTACGCGGAGCGCGCGCCTCCGGCGACGTGGACCCGACCGCCAGCGTGCCGATGTCGCTGCGCAAGGCCGTCAACCACGCGACCGGCACCTTCCTGACCTTTTCCAGCATCCGCTACAGCACGCCGGGCACCGAGTCCGAGGCCGCGCTGGTGATCGGCAAGCGGCTCACCGACATCAACGGAGAGCCCTACGACCTGTACTACCTGTTCCCGCTGACCCAGGAGCAGGAGTCCCTGAACCTGGTCAAGACCACCATCGCCACGGCCGGGCTGTTCGTGGTCGTGCTGCTCGGCGCCATCGCCTGGTTCGTCGTGCGCCAGGTGGTCACGCCCGTGCGGATGGCCGCCGGGATCGCCGAGCGGCTCTCCGCCGGGCGGCTCCAGGAGCGGATGAAGGTCACCGGCGAGGACGACATCGCCCGGTTGGGCGAAGCCTTCAACAAAATGGCACAGCACCTCTCGCACAAGATCCAGCAGCTCGAAGAGCTGTCCCGGATGCAGCGCCGGTTCGTCTCCGACGTCTCCCACGAGCTGCGCACCCCGCTGACCACCGTCCGGATGGCCGCCGACGTCATCCACGACGCCCGCGTCGACTTCGACCCGGTCACCGCGCGCGCCGCCGAGCTGCTCGCCGGGCAGCTCGACCGTTTCGAGTCGCTGCTGGCCGACCTGCTGGAGATCAGCCGGTTCGACGCGGGCGCCGCAGCGCTGGAGGCGGACGCGATCGACCTGCGCGACGTCGTGCACCGGGTCATCGACGCCGCCGAGCCGCTGGCCGAGCGCAAGGGCACCCGGGTCCGGGTGCTCGGCGACACCCAGCCCGTCATCGCCGAGGCGGACGCCCGGCGGGTCGAGCGGGTGCTGCGCAACCTCGTCGTCAACGCCGTCGAGCACGGCGAGGGCCGCGACGTGGTGGTCCGGCTCGCCTCGGCGGGCGGCGCGGTCGCCGTGGCCGTACGCGACTACGGGGTGGGCCTCAAGCCCGGCGAGGCGACCCGGGTCTTCAACCGCTTCTGGCGCGCCGACCCGGCGCGCGCCCGCACCACCGGCGGCACGGGCCTCGGCCTGTCCATCGCCGTCGAGGACGCCCGGCTGCACGGGGGCTGGCTCCAGGCCTGGGGCGAGCCGGGCGGCGGCTCGCAGTTCCGCCTGACGCTGCCCCGGACCGCCGACGAACCGCTGCGGGGCTCCCCGATCCCGCTGGAGCCGGAGGACTCGCGGGGCAACCGCCTGCGGGCCGAGGCCGAGGGACGGCTCGGCCGCGCGGACACCGCGCCGCCCGCGCCGGTGAACCGGTCGCCGATCCCGCCGCGCTCGGCGGTCGCCGGGGCGACGCCCGTACCGGCGGACCCGACGGCGCTGCCGGGGTCCGGGGCGCGGGTGGTGTCCCGGGCGCCGGAGGGCGGGGGCAGGGCCGGCGGTGCGGGTTCTGATGCTGGTGCCGAGGGTGGGGCTGGTGGGGGCCGTGGTGTCCCCGGGACGGACGGCGGAGCGGTGGATCAGGCACAGGAGGACGCAACCGGTGGACGCTGAGCCCGATCCCACGACTTCCGCTCCCGCCCCTGCTGCCGATCACGCGGCGGCGGGTACGCGGTCCGTGCCGCGGTCCGTGCCGCGCTTCCGGTCGCGGGGCGAGCGGCGCGGGCGGCGGCTGACGGCCGTGCTCGGCAGCGCCCTGTGCGGCGCGCTGCTGGCGTCCGGCTGCGCCTCCATGCCCGACCACGGCGAGATCACCGAGGTACAGGCCTCCCAGGGCGTCGACTCGCAGGTGCGCGTGTTCGGCGTGCCGCCCGCGGACAAGGCGACACCGCCCGAGATCGTCGACGGCTTCCTCGAAGCGATGACCAGCGACGACCCGCAGCTGGACACCGCCCGCAAGTACCTCACCGAGGAGGCGGCGAAGAACTGGAAGCCCGGCTCGGCCATCACCGTGCTCTCCGGCGGCATCACCCGGGTCTCCGTCCAGGGCGACAAGGACCCCGAGGGGCCCCGGTTCAAGGTCACCGGCAAGCGGCTCGCGACGGTGGACGAGCGCAGCGCGTACCAGCCGGACACCGGCGGCGGGCGCTACGAGGAGTTCATCCAGCTCGTCCAGGACAAGAACAAGCAGTGGCGGATCGCCTCGCCGCCCGGCGGCCTGGTGCTGAGCGAGTCCGACTTCCAGCGGATCTTCCGGCCCGTCAACAAGTACTACTTCGCCGACGGAGCGCTCGTCGCCGACCCCGTGTACGTGCGCCAGCGCACCGATCCGGACACGCGCATGGACCCGATGACCCAGACCGTACGGTCGCTGCTGGCCGGCCCCTCCAAGTGGCTCGGCCCGGTCGTCGCCTCCAACTTCCCCACCGGCACGGAACTGCGCGAGGGCACCAAGTCCCTCTCGTACGACGGCCAGAACACCCTGCGGGTGCCGCTCAACGAGAAGGCCGACAACGTCGCGCACCCGCAGTGCCAGAAGATGGCGACCCAACTCTTCTACACAGTGCGGGACATGACGACCTCCCGGCTCGACCGGGTCGAACTGCTGCGCTCCGACGGCTCGTCGCTGTGCGCGGTGACCGAGGGCGCGGCGGCCTCGATCGCCAACCGGGTGCCGTCGCCGCGGTTCCAGTACTACGTGGACAAGGACCACCGGCTGGTCCGGATGAGCCTGGCGGTCGAGAAGGAGGACCAGCAGGACCCGGCCGAGCCGGTGCCGGGGCCGCTGTCCACGGCGGGGCCGGGCAGTGCCTTCAAGGTGGGCTCGGCGGCCGTGACGTACGACGAGCACCGCGCCGCGGTGGTCTCCGAGGACGGGCACGCCTTGCACGTCGTGTCGCTGACGACGGCGGGAGCGCTGCCGGCGCCGGTGCTGACCAGCAAGGCGAACAAGCTGACCGCCCCGAGCTGGGACGCGCGCGGTGACCTGTGGATCGCGGACCAGGACCCGCAGGGCCCGGCGCTGTGGCGGGTGCCGGGCGGGACCGGGGCGCCCGAGCGGGTGGATGTCGCCGGGCTCGACAACGGGCAGATCAGCCAGCTGCGGGTGTCCTCGGACGGGGTGCGGATCGCGCTGCTGGTGACGAAGGACGGCCGCAGGAACCTGTACATCGGGCGGATCGAACGGCCCGAGGACAAGGCGGACGCTCCGGCGGTCTCGGTACGTGAACTGCGCCCGGCCGCGCCGCAGATGACGACGGTGACGGCGATGAGCTGGGCCCCGCGGGGGCGGCTGCTGGTCATCGGGCGGGAGAGCGGCGGGGTGGTGCAGGCGCGGTACGTCCTGGCCGACGGGTCGATGCTCGCGACGAGTCTGCCGGGGGCGACAGGGCTGACGGAGGTGGCGGCGTCGGAGGACGAGAAGAAGCCGGTGGTGGGGCGGTCGGAGGAGGACGGGATCGTCTGGCTGCCGCCGGGGGCGCAGTGGCGGACGGCTGCCGCCGGGGGGCATGCGCCGGTGTATCCGGGCTGACCCTTGGTCCGGGTTGCGGGCTGGGAGTGGCTGGGGGGGCCTGCGTGCGGGGCCCCCCTTTGGCTTGGGCTGCCTGGGCCTGGCGTGCGGTGGGTGGTGGGTGGTGCGGGTGAGGGGGCGGGTTCCCCTTGTGGGCCCTCCGGGGGGGGGGGCGCTCCGCGGCGGGCCGCTCGCGTCGGGGGCTATGGGTCCGCATCGCTGAAGCACGGCGTGGGGGTGACGGGGGGTTGCTGG
>NZ_JBEOXE010000119.1:0-12285 GCF_040296485.1 Streptomyces sp. NPDC002138
CGCCGGACTGACCGCGCCGAAGACCTGGGACGAACTGGTCTCCTCCAGCAAGGCGTTGAAGGCCAAGGGCATCACCCCGATCGCACTCGGCGGCGCGGACCAGTGGCCGACGCTGATGTGGTTCGAGTACCTGTACGACCGGATCGCCGGGCCCGGACTGTTCCAGCGCGCGATCGGCGGCGACCAGGCCGCATGGGCGGGTGAGGACAGCCGCGGGGCGCTCGCCAAGCTCAAGGAGCTGGTGGACGCGGGCGCCTTCGGCACCAACTTCGACTCGGTGAAGTTCACCGACGGCGGCTCACCGGCCCTGGTGGCCAAGGGCAAGGCGGCATTCGAGCTGATGGGGTCCTGGTACTACTCCACGCAGAAGGACGCCAACCCCGACTTCACCAAGTCGAACCTCGGGTACACCAGCTTCCCGACCCTGAGCGGCGGAAAGGGCGACCCGGCCGCCGTGGTCGGCAACACCAACAACTTCTACTCGGTGCTGAAGAAGACCAAGCACCCGGAGGAAGCGGCGGCCTTCCTGAAGCTGATGTACTCCGACGAGTTCGTGAAGGCCCAGCTCGCGATCGGCAACTTGCCGACCACCACCAACACGGTCCACTTCCTCGACACCGCGGCCAGCCCCGCGTACTCCACGTACCAGTACGAGCTGGTCAAGGCCGCACCCTCCTTCCAGCTCTCCTGGGACCAGGCCTACCCGCCGAGCGCCATGACCCCGATACACGTCGCCGTCCAGCAGTTCTTCAACGGCAAGCTCGACGCCGACGGCTTCATCAAGGCCATGCAGGCCTTGCCGACCTCGTGACGAGGACCGGGAAGAACGGCGTGGGGGTGAGCCGCCCGGGTTTCGCCTGGGCGGCGCCCGCCGCCGTGTTCTTCCTGATCTTCGCGATCGTTCCGTTGCTGCTGGTCGCGGTCCTCTCCTTTACCAGCTGGGACGGCATCACCGACCCGCACTTCAACGGACTGGACAACTGGACCGGTCTGATCCACGACCCGGTGATGACGCAGTCCATCGGAACCACCCTGCTGCTCACCGTGCTCGGTGTGGTGACCCAGACGCCGATCAGCATCCTGCTCGGCGTCTGGGCGGCCGGCCGCCAGCGCAACCGGGCCGTACTGTCGGCGGTCTACTTCGTGCCGCTGCTGCTGTCCGCCACCGCCGTGTCGGTGGTGTGGCGGGCCGTCCTCGACCCGAACTTCGGGGTGCCCTCACAGCTGACCTGGCTGTTCGGCGACGGCAACCTGCTCGGCAGCAGAACCGGCGCGATCGGGGTGCTCACCTTCGTCGGCGTCTGGCAGTTCACCCCGCTGCACGCGCTGATCTACCAGGGCGGCGCCCGGGCCATTCCGCAGGTGCTCTACCAGGCCGCGGCGGTCGACGGGGCCGGCCGGGTGCGGCAGTTCATCCACATCACGCTCCCACAGCTGCGCAACACCATCATCACGTCGATGATCCTCATGGTGGTCGGCGGCCTGACCACCTTCGACACGGTGCTGATCCTCACCCAGGGCGGGCCCGGCACCGACACCACGGTCAGCGCCTATTACATGTACCAGAAGGCCTTCAAGAGCTTCGACTTCGGCACGGGCTCCGCCATCGCCCTGGTCCTGGTGGTCGTCGCGACCCTGATCTCCCTGGTGGTGGTCCGCGTCTCCGGCTACGACCGGATGCGCTCGACGGCGGAGGGCCTGTGATGCGGCGACGCCCCAACTACCTCGCAGGGTACGGCTCGCTGCTCTGGCTGGTGCTGGTCGGCCTGCCGTTGTACGTGCTGGTGATCGCCACCCTGCGCACCCGCTCCGACTATTCGTCCGAGGGGCCGCTCAGCCTGCCGGCCGAGTGGACCCTGCGGAACTACCTCACCGACCTGTCCAACGGCTTCGGCCAGTACTTCCTCAACACCCTCCTGGTCACCGCCGGCGTGGTCGGCATCGTGCTGCTGGTCGTCCCGCCGCTCGCGTACGCCATCGTGCGCGCCCGCGGCCGGGCCACCGGCTGGGTGTTCCGGATGTTCCTGCTGGGTCTGGCGATCCCCGCCCAGGCGGTGATCGTGCCGATGTTCTACGTGATCAGCAAGACCGGCCTGTACGACCACCTGATCGGCGTCATCCTGCCGACCGCCGCCTTCTGCCTGCCCGTGTGCACCCTCGTCCTGACCGGCGCGATGCGCGACATCGGCCCCGAGCTCTACGAGGCGATGGCGATGGACGGCGCCTCCCCGGCGCGGGTGTTCCGGCAACTGGTGCTCCCGCTGTCCAAGGGCGGGCTGTCCTCGATCGTGGTGTTCGCCGCGCTCCAGGCGTGGAACGGCTTCCTCTTCCCGCTGATCCTCACCCAGTCCGACTCCACGAAGGTCGTCACCCTCGGCCTGTACGAATTCCAGACCGAACACGGCGTCGACGTGCCCGGCCTGCTCAGCGCCGTGGTGTTGTCCATGCTCCCCATCTTCGTCGTCTACCTATGTGCTCGCCGCGCCCTGGTCCAGGGGCTGATGGGCGTGGGAGGAAAATGAACGACCACCAGGACCCCCTGCCCGCCTGGCGTGACGCCTCGCTCGCGGCGGAGGACCGGGCCGACGCCCTGATCGCCGAGATGACCCTGCGCGAGAAGACCGCACAGCTGGTCGGCGTCTGGGTCGGCGCCGACGAAGGGGGCGGCGAGGTCGCCCCGCACCAGCACGAAATGGAGACACCACCCGACCTCGACGAGCTACTGCCGTACGGGCTCGGCCAGTTGACCCGCCCCTTCGGTACGGCACCGGTCGATCCGGCGCTCGGAGCGCTCTCGCTGCTGCGCAGCCAGCAGCGGATCGCGGGCGCCAACCGCTTCGGCATCCCGGCTCTGGCCCACGAGGAGTGCCTGGCCGGGTTCGCCGCCTGGGGCGCCACCGCCTACCCGGTGCCGCTGTCCTGGGGCGCCACCTTCAACCCCGTACTCGTTCGGGAGATGGCCGCGGCGATCGGCCGCGACATGCGGTCCGTCGGCGTGCACCAGGGCCTCGCCCCGGTCCTGGACGTGGTCCGCGACGCCCGCTGGGGCCGGGTCGAGGAGACCATCGGCGAGGACCCGTACCTCGTCGGCACCATCGCCACGGCCTACGTCCAGGGCCTGGAGTCCGCCGGGATCGTCGCGACCCTCAAGCACTTCGCCGGGTACTCCGCCTCGCGCGCCGGACGCAACCTCGCGCCGGTGTCGATGGGAGCGCGCGAACGGGCGGACGTCATCCTGCCCCCGTTCGAGATGGCGGTCCGCGAGGGCCGGCCCCGCTCGGTCATGCACGCCTACACCGACACCGACGGCCTGCCCTCCGCTGCCGACGAGGCCCTGCTCACCGGACTGCTCCGGGACACCTGGGGCTTCACCGGCACCCTCGTCGCCGACTACTTCGGCATCGCCTTCCTCAAGGTGCTGCACGGCGTCGCCGAGGACTGGTCCGAGGCGGCCGGACTGGCGCTGGCGAGCGGGGTGGACATCGAACTGCCGACCGTGAAGACCTTCGGGCAGCCCCTGCTGGACGCCGTCGCGTCCGGCGCCGTGCCGGAGGCGCTGATCGACCGGGCACTGCGCCGGGCCCTCGTCCAGAAGGCCCAACTCGGGCTGCTGGACGCCGACTGGAACCCGGTGCCGGAGGCGCTCGCCGGCGCTGACCTGGACCATCCCCGGGCGCTGCGCGGTCTGGTCGACCTCGACCGCGCCGAGAACCGGGCACTGGCCGCGCGGATCGCCGAGCAGGCCGTGGTGCTGCTGCGCAACGACGGTGTCCTGCCGCTGCGACGCCCGGCCCGGATCGCGCTGATCGGACCGAACAGCGACGAGCCGACCGCCGTGCTCGGCTGCTACGCCTTCCCGGTCCACGTCGGCGGCCAACACCCCGAGACCCCGCACGGCATCGAACTCCCCACCCTGCGCGAGGCGTTGGCCGAGGAGTTCGTCGACAGCGAGATGACCACGGTGCGGGGCGTGACGGTCGACGGTGAGGACGTCGGAGGCATCGCCGAGGCGGTCCGGGCCGCGCGCCTGGCCGATGTGGTGGTACTCGCCCTGGGCGACCGGGCCGGACTGTTCGGCCGCGGCACCAGCGGCGAGGGCTGCGACGCCCGGACGCTGGAGCTTCCTGGACAGCAAAAAGCCTTGCTGGAGGCGGTGTTGGACGCCGGTACGCCGGTGGTGGTCACCCTGCTGGCCGGGCGGCCGTACGCGCTCGGCCGGGCGGTCGGGGAAGCGGCGGCGATCGTGCAGTCCTTCTTCCCCGGCGAGGCCGGCACCCACGCCCTGGCCGGCGTGCTCAGCGGGCGGGTCAACCCGTCCGGGCGGTTGCCCGTCTCCGTCCCCGCCCACCCCGGGGTCCAGCCGTCGACCTATCTCGCCGCCCGGCTCGCCCAGGCCAGCGAGGTGTCCAGCAGCGACCCGACGCCTGCCTACGGCTTCGGACACGGGCTCGGCTACACCGAGTTCACCTGGTCGGGGCTCGAGGTGCAGGTGGACCTGGCCGGCACCGACGGCGCGTTCCGCCTCGCCTTCGAGCTGCACAACACGGGCGCACGGGCGGGCGGCGACGTCGTCCAGCTGTACCTGCACGACCCGGTCGCGAGCGTGGTGCAGCCGGTGCAGCGGCTGGTCGGCTACCGACGGATCGACCTGGACGCCGGGACCGGCTGCCGGGTGGAGGTCGAACTCCCGGCGGACCTGGCCTCGTTCACCGGCCGCGAAGGCCGTCGGATCGTCGAACCGGGCGGGCTCGAACTGCGGATCTCCGCGTCCAGCACGGACGTCCGTTTCGCCGTGCCCCTGCGCCTCAGCGGCCCGGTCCGCCCGGTCGACCACACCCGGCGCCTGCACCCGACCGTCACCGTCCGGGACCTGTGAGGGGAGGAGTCATCCTGTCAGACGGGCCGGGTGGGGGCCCGTAGTTCGATCGTGTATCCGCCCTGCGGGGTGGGTTCGGCGGCGAGGGTGCCGTCGAGGAGCTCGGCGCGTTCTCTCAGGCCGATGAGGCCGTGGCGGGCGCTGGGCAGGGCGACGGACGGGCGAGTGGGGGCGGTGTTGGTGACGGTGACGCCGAAGTGCCGTGCGTCGTGCCACAGGCGGACCTCGGCGCGGGCGCCGGGGGCGTGCTTGCGCACGTTGGTGAGGGCCTCTTGGACCGTGCGGTAGACGGTGCGTTGGGCGGTGGTGCTGATACCGGGCGGGAGCCCGCCGGTCAGGGTGGTCTCGATGCCGCTGTTGGCGATCAGCTGCTGCAGGTCCGCGAGGGTCGGCTGGGGGGTGAGTTCGGTCTCCTTGCCGCCCGAGGCGCGCAGCAGGGAGACCATGTGCCGGAGCTCGTCGAGGGTATTCACGCTCAGGGTGCGGATGGTGCGGGCGCCGTCCCGGGCGTCGGGGTCTTTGGCGGCGACCTGGAGCGCTCCGGCCTGTACGGCGATGAGGCTGACCTGGTGCGAGACGACATCGTGCATCTCGCGGGCCAGTTGGGCACGTTCGCGGGCGAGGACGGTCTCGGCGTACAGGGCGCGTTCGTGCTCGCGGGCCTCTTCGACCTCGACGAGCTGGCGCGCCACGTCGTGTCTGGCCTGCACGAGCTGGCCGAACAGGACCGGGGCGAAGGACGTCGCCAGCGTGTAGACGAACTGGACGAGCGTCCAGGTCCGGTCGGTGGAGAACACGTCGGACAGGGGCCAGACGAGGGTTGCCGCCGTGTTCAGCAGGGCGCAACCGGCAAGCAGCGGCCGATTGCGGCTGTGCGTGGCCAGGGTGTACAGGGCGGCGATCGGTGCGACCGCCACGTCCATCAAGGCGGTCATCGGCAGGGTCAGCAGGAAGGCGGTCAGCGGAAGACGCCTGCGCAGGAACAGCACCGCGCTGCCGAGGGCGACCCAGGCCCACACGAGGGGGGTTCCCTCGTCGAAGAGGTTGATCCAGGCGTCGAGCGCGGCGAGCACGACGAGGCCCGCGTCGACGGCCCAGGGGGGCAGACGCCGCCACAGTGCCTGAATCGTGCTCATCGCCCATTTTCCTGTGCGGTGCCGGCGCGATCGCCGTTGCCGAGCAGTCCGGCCCGCTCCGCGAGCAGTGCCGCTTGGACGCGGCCGGCGACTCTCAGTTTGGTCAGGATCGAGCTGACGTGGTCCTTGACGGTGCCGGGGCTCAGATGGATGCGGGCGCCGATGTCGGCGTTGGAGAGTCCTTCCGCGATCAGGACGAGGACGTCGCGTTCGCGGTCGCTGAGCAGGTTCACGCGCCCCACGTCCGGGTCCTGGGCAGCTCCCGCGCCCGGGTGGCCGCGCAGCAGGGCCCGCGATGCCTTGGGGGACATCACCACCCCGCCCGCGGCCAGCGTGCGGACGAGTTGGGCGAGTTGTTCGGGCTCGGTGTCCTTGAGGAGGAAGCCGGAGGCTCCCGAGCGCAGCGCGGTCAGGATGTACTCGTCGGTGTCGAAGGTGGTCAGCATGGCCACCGTCGGCGGCGTGGGCAGCGTCTGGAGCTCCCTCAGGACGGTCAGGCCGTCCACGTCCGGCATGCGGATGTCGAGGAGTACGACGTCCGGGTGCTCGCGCCGGATCACGTCCGCGGCCTCTCCTCCTTGCGCGGTCGCCACGACCTCGATGCCGTCGGAGGCGTTGAGGATCATCCGGAAGCCGGATCGCACCAGAGCCTCGTCATCCACCACCACTACCCGGATCACCGGCGTTCCGCCTCACACTCGTCTGCTCTGTCCAGCTTCTCGGCGACCCGTGCACCCCGCGTCCGGGCGTCCGGGCGTCCACGGTGTTGTCCCGCGGTGATCGCTCGCTGTCCACGGTGATCGCTCGCTGTCCACGGTACGCCGGGCACGGGGCGCGTCGGTGCAGCCGCCTCGGGATCCCACCGGTCGGCGGGGCGGTCCCGGCCGGTCGGCGGGGGTGCCCCCGAAGCCTGCCGGATGGTCCGCCTCCCGCGGGGTCGGGAGATTGTCGGTATGACACAGATACCGCCGCAGGAGACATCCGCTCCGCCGGAGCACTCGCCTCCACGGCCCGCAACCCCGCCCGAGTCCGCCGGGCAGGCCCCCGACGGCTCCTCGATGGGACGCCTGGTCGGGGTGGACTTGGCCCGCGCGCTGGCGGTGTTCGGCATGTACATCGTGCACATCGGCCCGGCGCTGTCGGCCACGGACGGCGTCGGCAGCTGGGTGCGGTACCTGGCCGAGGGGCACTCGTCGGTCCTGTTCGCCACTCTCGCCGGGTTCTCGCTGATGCTGATCGCCGGCCGCCGTGAGCCCAAGACCGGCCTGGCCGGCCGGCAGGCGAGAGCCCGCATCGCGATCCGCGCCGTGGTCCTGCTGGCGCTGGGCACCCTGCTGGCGGTGGAGTACGGCGGCGTGATCATTCTCGGTTTCTACGGTGTCTACTTCCTCCTCGCCCTGCCCCTGGTGCGCCTGCGCGCCCGGACCCTCGCGATCGTCGCGGCGGGGCTCGCGCTCGTCATGCCGCAGCTGGCCTTCGTCCTGAACGCGGTGCTGAGCGACTCCGTCCAGCAGAGCGTCAATGCCCATGACCCGCTCAAGGCGCTCAGCGAGGTGGGTGTGCTCGATCTGCTGCTCACCGGCTTCTACCCGGCGATCACGTGGATCTCGTTCGTGGTCGCCGGAATGGCGCTGGCCCGCCTCGACCTGACCGCGGCCGTCGTCCAGCGGCGCGTGGCCGCGCTCGGCGCAAGCCTCGCCGTGGGCGCCTACGGCCTGTCCCTGCTGCTGGTGGGCAAGGACGCGCTGAGGAGCACGGCGGAGGACGGCGCGTCGTCCGCGGGCTCCGGGGCGTCGTCCCTGGGCAGCGGGGCCATGCCGCCCGAGCTGTCGCCCTCGCAGCTGCTGTCCGCCTCGCCGCACAGCGGCACCACGCTCGACATCATCGGCAGCGTGGGCGTCGCCCTTCTCGTGATCGTGGGCGCGACGGTGCTGATGGACCGCCTGCCGCGGCTGCGCCGCCTCGCGAAACCGGTCATCGCCGTGGGCGCCATGTCCCTGACGGCCTATGTCGGCCACTTCGTCGTGCAGTCCGCGCTGGGCGTACCGGCCGGCGAGAGCAGCCCGGCGTCCTGGGCGCCCGTACTCGCGTTCATCCTCGGGGCGATCGTGTTCGCCGCGCTCTGGTCCCGCTTCTTCCGCCGCGGACCGCTGGAATCCCTGCTCCACGCCGCCACCAAGCCGGCGAACCACGTCCGTTGAACGGGCCGTACAGCGGCCGCCGGAGCACCAACGCAGAGGAAGGGAGGACACCGATGGGGTTATCCGCAGCAGAGCCATCCGCAGCAGGGCTACCCCCAGCAGGGCTATCCGCAGACCCCCGGAGAGAACCAGCCCCGCCGCTTCGGCACCGGCGCGCTGCTCGGAGCCGGCGCCGCAGGTCTGGTCGGCGGCGCCCTCCTCAACGAGGCGTTCAGCGACGACGACCACGGCGGCGACCACTGACGCACGCTGAGACCGACACGGGTGGTCGCGAGAATCCCCCGGTTCATCGGCCAGGTCCGCCCTTACGGCCGCGTGAGGGTCACCGGCAAATACTCGGGCCCGTTGACCACGATGGAGTCCAGCAGTTTCGGTGCACCATCGAGTTCGATCCGGACCTTTTGGTTGAGCAGTTCGGCGTAGAGCAGCCGAAGCTCGACGCGGGCGAGCATGCCGCCCAGGCAGAAGTGCTCACCGAAACCCAGAGCCAGGTGCCGATTCGGTTTCCGGCTGATGTCGAAGGTGTCGGGGTTCTCGAAGACGGTTTCATCGCGGTTGGCCGACGGGAGCCAGAAGACCACCCGATCACCGACCGCGATGTTCTTCCCGTGGATCTCGACGGGCTTCGCGGCGGTACGCATGATGTGCGTCGCCGTCGACGTCCACCGCAAGATCTCCTCCACCGCCGACGGCAACAGGTCCGGGTTTTCCGACAGCATCTGCCACTGCTCGGGGTGCCGGATGAGGGTCAGCATGCCGCCGGCGGCCGCGATTCGGGTGTTCTCCGTGCCGCCGACCAGCAGGTTGTCGCAGTTGAGGATGACATCCTCGGCAGTGAGGGGCTCACCTTCCACACGGGCCGTCGCAAGCACACTCACCAGGTCGTCGGTGGGGTTCGCCGCCTTCTCCGCTTGGAGCGTCTCGAAGTACCCGAGGATCTCCAGATGGGCGAACCTGCGGGTGTACGGATCGCCGGCCGCAAAGGCTTGGCTGGTCAGTTTGTACAGGTACTCCCATTCCGACTCCGGCACGCCCATCATCTTGCAGATGACGTACAGCGGAACCCGTGCGGCGATATCCGCCACGAAATCGCAGCTACCGCGTTCCAGTGCCTGCTGGACCACGCGTTCAGTGATGTCCCTCATCTCCGACTCAAGAGCGCGGACCGAGCGGACCGTGAACCATTCGTCGACGAGCCCGCGCAATTGACGGTGCCGGGGCGCGTCGGTCAGCGCCAGAGTACGCCCACCGCCGGGGTCGACACCGTGCGCCGCGGGGCGCAGCAGAATGCCCTGAGCTGAGCTGAAAGTCTCCGCGTCACGGTATGCGGCGCGTACGTCCTCATATCGGGTGAGGCACCAGAATCCGGGGTGTCCGTCGTCCGTGGGCGGGTGCCAGTAAACCGGCTCATTTGCGCGGAGCCAGCGCCACTGAGCGAATGGGTCACCGGTCGAGTAGAGTGCGGGATCCACCAGGTTGATGGGCTCGGCCGACGCATCACGCACAAGAATTCCTTACAGTTTCAGTTGAATTCAGGGATGAGCTTTCACAGTGCCAGTCGTGCGAGCGAGCGTCAAGATTTCGCGCATTGCCTTGCCGAGGGGCGAGTAGACGGGGCGCTGCCTGCTGTCAAGGGGGTCTGCGGCTCTCGACGCCACCCCGGCCGCCTTGTTCAACTGTGGCTGGTGCAGCAGTTAAACGCTCGCGCGTCCGTGTCTGCGCGCCACCCGCGCGAAGCGTTGATCGACCTGCACACCTGCGCTCATAGTGGATCGCTCAGGAAGTTTCGGCTGTCGCGATGCGGGCGTGCGGAAGGGCATCGTCGCCCATCAAAGTCATTTGCTCCTGCTAATTTCGTGTTCAAAGGGTGTCGGTGCTGCCGGCACCCTGGCCTAGTTTTTGCTGTCGCTGGTCTTCGTGTGTGGAGTGCTGGGCGGTTATGTGGCGTCCCTTGGTGTGGTGGCCCGTGCTGTGCCAGTCGATGTTTTCGGACGATTGGGGTGTGCGGGATGTCTGCTGCTGAGGGCGTTTTCGGGGACATGCTGGCTGGGCAGGTCGGGATTTGGTATGCGCAGGAGCTGGCGCCGGAGAATCCTGTTTATAACGTGGCTGAGGTCATTGAGATCCGCGGTGAGCTGGATGCGGATCTTTTGGTGGAGGCCATTCACCGAATGGTGATGGAGGCGGACACGTTTCATGTCCGTTTCCGTGGGGTGGAGGGTGTGCCTGGGGCGTATGTGGATGTCTCGGGTGAGTTGCCGGTGTTTTTTGTTGATGTGAGTGGGGAGGCGGATCCGCGGGGGGCTGCTGAGGAGTGGATGCGGTCGGAGCTGCGTCGTCCGTTGGTCTTGGCTGATCGTTTGTTGTTTGCGTTTGCTGTGTTGAAGCTGGGCGAGGATTCGTTCTTCTGGTATTCGCGTGGTCATCATCTGGTGGCGGATGGTTACAGTGCGTCGCTGGTGGTGGGCCGGGCGGCGGAGATCTACAACGCGTTGCTGGGGGGTCGCTCCGGTGCGGAGGGTGCGCTGGAGTCGGTTTCGGTGCTGCGTGATGCGGATCGGGCGTATCGGGGCTCGGCGGATCTTGAAGGGGACCGGGAGTACTGGTCGGGGGTGCTGGCGGGTGTGGAGGTTCGGCCGGCGGCTGGTGGGCGTGGGCTGCCAGGCTGGGCGGTGCGTCATGTGGTTGAGGTGGATGCGGACCGTGCGGTGGGGCTGCGTGGTGGGGCGCGGCGGTTGCGGACGAGCCTTGCCGGGTTGGTGATTGCGGCTTCGGCGGTCTACGAGCACCGGGTTTCGGGTGTGTCGGATGTGGTGCTCGGGCTGCCGGTGCTGGCGCGTTCGGGTCAGCGGGAGCTGGCTGTTCCGGGGATGACGGCGAATGTGCTGCCGTTGCGGCTGGGGGTTGAGGGGGGTCTGTCCGTTGGCGAGTTGGTGCGGCGGACTTCTGGTGCGGTGCGGGGTGGGTTGCGGCATCAGCGGTACCGCTTTGAGGAGATGTTGCGGGATCTGAGGCTGGTTGACGGTGGGGCGTTGTGGGGGCTGGAGGTCAACGTCGTTTCGTTCCAGCGGTCGGTTGCGCTGGGTGATTGTGTGACGGTGCCGCGGAATCTTTCGACGGGGCCGGTCGGTGGGCTGCGGGTGAGCGTGTATGACGGTGCGGATGACGGCGGCATCCGTGTGGTGGTTGACGGCAATGGTGATGTGTATGACGCGGCGTCGGTTGAGGTTGTGGCGCAGCGATTCTTGAGGGTTCTGGAATGGCTGGCCGGTGCCGGTGTTGAGGAGCTTGTCGGTGGGGTGAGTCTGCTCGATGGCGTGGAGCGTCGTCGGGTGTTGGTGGAGTGGAATGACACGGCTGTTGATGTTGCTCCGTTGACGTTGCCGGAGTTGTTTGAGGCTCGGGTGGCGGAGTCGCCTGGTGCGGTTGCTGTGGTGTTTGAGGGTGTTGAGGTTTCGTATGGGGAGTTGGATGCGCGGGCGAATCGTCTGGCCCGGTATCTGATTGCGCTTGGTGTGGGCCCTGAGTGTGTGGTCGGGGTGTGTCTTGAGCGTGGTGTTGAGATGGTGGTGGCGCTGCTGGCCGTGGTGAAGGCTGGTGGTGCGTATCTGCCGGTGGATCCGGAGTATCCGGCGGAGCGGGTCGGGTATGTGCTGGAGGCGGCTGGCGCGTCCGTTGTCGTGACCACGGGTGCGTTGGCGGGTGTGTTGCCTGCGGGTGTGGGTCGGGTGCTGGTGGAGGATCCGGCGATTGCGGGGCTTGATAGTGGTGTGCCCGATCGTGGTGTGGTGTTGGCGGGGCATCCGGCGTATGTGATTTTCACGTCGGGTTCGACGGGGCGTCCCAAGGGTGTGGTGGTTTCGCATGCGGGGATTGTGAACCGTCTGGTGTGGATGCAGGGCCGTTATGGGCTTTCGGCTGGTGATCGTGTGCTGCAGAAGACGCCGTTTGGTTTTGATGTGTCGGTGTGGGAGTTTTTCTGGCCGTTGCTTGAGGGCGCGGTGCTGGTGGTGGCGCGTCCGGGTGGGCATCGGGAGCCGGGTTATCTGGCGGAGCTCATACGTCGGAGGGG
>NZ_JBEOXE010000120.1:0-11539 GCF_040296485.1 Streptomyces sp. NPDC002138
GGCTGGGACCGGTAGGGGGCTCGAGGTTCCCGTGCCTCCGGCGGCGCCTCAAACGCCGGCGAGGCTGATTTTGGCGGGGCCGATTGGGTCGCGCCATCGCCGCGGGCCTCCGGCGGCGCCTCAAACGCCGGCGGGGCTGCATTGGGCGGGGCCGAGTGTGCCCGCGGGGGTGATGGGGCCGCGTCGGCGCCGCAACCCGGGGGCCCGGACACGGATGGGTCAGCGCGGGGGCGGGGTGGGGGTGGGGGGGGACAGGATGGGGGTATGCCCAATGCCCTGCGGGTCACCGCCTCCGTCGCCCTTGCCCTCGCGCTGCTTTCCACCGGCGCCTGCTCCGACGCCGGCCGGGACACCACCAAGGGCAAGGAGAACGCCCCCGGCGCCCCGCCCGCCCCCGTCTGGAAGCCCTGCCCCGCCCCGGACGCGGCCCAGGGCACCGGCCAGCCCCCCGGCAAGGACTGGGAGTGCGCCACCCTCGACGTCCCCCTGGACTACGCCGACCCCGGCGGCCAGAGCATCCCCCTCGCCCTGATCCGGGCCAGGGCCACCGGCCCCCAGTCCTCCCGCATCGGGTCGCTGATCTTCAACTTCGGCGGCCCCGGCGGCTCCGGCGTCGCCGCCCTCCCAGGCGCCGCCAAGGAATACGCGGGCCTGCGCGCCCGCTACGACCTGGTCAGCTTCGACCCCCGCGGGGTCGGCCGCAGCGCCCCCGTGCTCTGCGAGAGCGACGCCCAGCTCGACCGGTACTACGCCGCCGACAACACCCCGCAGACCCCGGCCCAGGAACAGGCGTTCCTGGCCGGGATCAAGACGTACCGCGACGGCTGCGTCCGCAACTCCGGCAAGCTCCTCCCGTACGTCGGCACCGAGAACGCGGCCCGTGACCTCGACCGGCTCCGCCAGGCGCTGGGCGACGAGAAGCTCCACTACTTCGGCATCTCCTACGGCACCGAGCTGGGCGGGGTCTACGCCCACCTCTTCCCGAAGAACGTCGGCCGGGCCGTCTTCGACGCGGTCGTCGACCCGACCAAGACCTCCGAGGAGGGCGCGCTGGGCCAGGCGAAGGGCTTCCAGCTGGCCCTCGGCAATTTCGAGCAGGACTGCATCGACCGCGGGGACGCCTGCCGCCTCCAGGGCAGCACCGCCAAGGAGATCGACGCGAACATCGTGAAGCTCCAGAAGGCCCTGTCGGCCAAGCCCATCGAGGGCGCCGGCGGCCGGCAGCTGACCGCCTCGGCCGCGACGAACGGCATCGCCTACGCCCTGTATTCCAAGGAGGCCTGGCCGCTGCTGGAGCAGGGCCTGGACGAGGCCGAGGGCGGCCAGGGGCAGCTGCTGCTCGTCATGTCGGACGCGCTCAACGGCCGCGACCCCAAGGGCACCTACAACAACATCGGCGCCGCCAACACGGCGATCAACTGCGCGGACTCCAAGGAGCGTTACACGCTGGCGCAGACGAAGGCCAAGCTCCCCGCCTTCCGCGCCGCCTCCGCCGTCTTCGGCGACTTCCTCGGCTGGGGCCTGCTGGGCTGCACCGACTGGCCGGTCAAGGGCGCCTTCGACACCCCGGACGTCAGCGCCCCGGGCGCCGCCCCGATCGTGGTGATCGGCAACACCGGTGACCCGGCCACCCCGTACGAGGGCGCCCAGAAGATGGTGGAGCGGCTCGGCTCGGGCGTGGGCGTGGAGCTGACGTACAAGGGCGAGGGGCACGGCGCGTACAACAGCGGCGACGCCTGCGTGCAGAAGGCGGTGAACGCCTACCTGCTGGACGGGAAGGTCCCGGCGGCCAAGGCCGTCTGCACCCCCGCCGCCTGACCCCGGACACACGAAGGGGCCCCGCCGCGCGCATGGCGCACGGCGGGGCCCCTTCGCATCAACCGCCTAGTAGATCGGCTTCTCCGGCTCGATCTGGTGGACCCAGCCGATGACGCCGCCGCCGACGTGCACCGCGTCCGCGAAGCCCGCGGACTTCAGGACCGCGAGGACTTCCGCACTGCGGACACCCGTCTTGCAGTGCAAGACGATCCGCTTGTCCTGCGGCAGATCCTGGAGGGCGGTGCCCATCAGGAACTCGCCCTTGGGGATCAGCTTCGCGCCGGGGATCGAGACGATCTCGTACTCGTTGATCTCACGGACGTCGATGATCTCGATCGGCTCGTCGTTGTCGATCCACTCCTTGAGCTGCTTGGGAGTGATCGTCGAGCCGAGCGCCGCCTCCTGGGCCTCCTCCGACACGACGCCGCAGAAGGCCTCGTAGTCGATGAGCTCGGTGACGGTCGCGTTCGGACCGCAGACCGCGCAGTCGGGGTCCTTGCGGACCTTGACCTGGCGGTACTGCATCTCCAGGGCGTCGTAGATCATCAGCCGGCCGACCAGCGGCTCGCCGACGCCGGTCAGGACCTTGATGGCCTCGGTGACCTGGATGGAACCGATGGACGCGCAGAGCACGCCCAGCACGCCGCCCTCGGCGCAGGAGGGAACCATGCCCGGCGGGGGCGGCTCCGGGTAGAGGCAGCGGTAGCACGGACCGTGCTCGGACCAGAAGACCGAGGCCTGGCCGTCGAAGCGGTAGATCGAGCCCCAGACGTACGGCTTGTTCAGCAGCACGCAGGCGTCGTTGACCAGGTAACGGGTGGCGAAGTTGTCCGTGCCGTCGACGATCAGGTCGTACTGGCTGAAGATCTCCATCACGTTCTCGGCCTCGAGCCGCTCTTCGTGGAGGATCACGTTCACGTACGGGTTGATGCCGAGCACGCTGTCGCGCGCCGACTCCGCCTTCGAGCGGCCGATGTCCGCCTGGCTGTGGATGATCTGGCGCTGCAGGTTCGACTCGTCGACCTCGTCGAACTCCACGATGCCCAGCGTGCCGACGCCGGCCGCGGCCAGGTACATCAGGGCGGGGGAACCGAGGCCGCCGGCGCCCACCGCGAGCACCTTGGCGTTCTTCAGGCGCTTCTGCCCGTCCATCCCGACGTCCGGGATGATCAGGTGGCGGGAGTACCGACGGACCTCGTCAACGGTGAGCTCAGCAGCTGGCTCTACCAGGGGTGGCAGCGACACGGGCACTCCAGGCGGGTCATCCCCGCGCCAGCGGGGAGCTTTAAAGTGTTGTTCTGTTCCGCAACACTGCCACGGCCCACTTCATTCCGAGACACTCGTCCCGATCCGCGAGACGATTTCGTCCCAGTACCCGGGCATCGACGCCCACGGGTCGCTTCCCGCGCGCGTTCCGAGCCGGTCCGTGAACCAGATCGTGCCCGCTCCCTGCCAGCGGGCGACCCGCACGGCCTCCTCCAGGTGCGTGCGCGGCACCCCGTGCACGAAGTGGCAGAACCGCTCCGGCGGATGTTCCGAGGTCCACTCCGCCACCTGCGACCAGCGGTAGTCGGCCCAGCTCCCGGAGAAGGTGACCAGCTGGTCGGCGACCTCGGTGTAGCCCTCGTACGGGTGGGTGCCGTGCCCGAGCACCAGGTGCGGGACGTTCCCGCCGGTCCCGAGCGTGCGCAGGGTGTCCGTCACCTTGCGCACCGCGTCCAGCCCGGCCCGGTCGGCCGGGGCACCGGCCAGGTAGAAGCCGCCGACCCGGTACCAGTCGACGAAGCGGTGGGCGTCCGAGATCAGTTCGCCGAAGGACCGCTCGCCGTTGCGCAGGGCGAGATGACCGAGTACGGTCCCGCCCGCTTCCCGGAGCCGGACGGCCGCCTCCGAGCAGTGCGGGTCGGGCCGCTGCCCGGGGCCGCCCGCCACGTTGAGGACGGCCCAGTGCAGCGGGGTGCCGGGCCGGGACAGCTCGGCCCATTCGGCGGGGGCGACCAGCGGGTGCCCGTACCCGGGGACCCCGAGGCCCAGCCGGCCGGCCTCGGTGGCCGGCAGCCGGGACCCGGGCGGGGTGGTCAGATGCGGCACGCCGCCTCCATCCAGATGTCCGCCAGCGACTCCTCCAGATTGATCCGGGGACGCCAGCCGAGCCGGTCGCGGGCCGTGCGGACGTCGGCCTGCTGCCAGGTGCCGCAGCCGTCCGGGTACGGGTACGGCGGCGGGGCGGCGGCCAGCTGCTCGGCCGTGGCCTCGGCGCGCGGGGAGCCGATCGCGGCCAGGCCCGGGGGGCGGCCGGGGTGCGCGTGCGGCTGCTGCGGTGCGTCGAGCTCGTGGATGGCACCGCCGTAGCCCGCGACCCGGGCCAGGACGGCGGCCGCGTCGCGCAGCCGCACCGCGCGGCCGGTGCCGATGTTGACGACGCCCTGCGCGGCGGAGAGCGAGGCCGCGTGGACGGCCCGCGCCACGTCCCGTACGTCGACGAAGTCGCGCTGTACGCCGAGCCCGCTGAGCTTGAGCTCCGCGTCCCCGGACTGCATCGCGCGGCGCATCGCCTCGGCGAGCCGGCCGAGCGGGGAGCCGGCGGGGGTGCCGGGGCCGACGGGCGAGAACACCCGCAGCACGACCGCGTCCAGGCCGGAGCCGAGGACGAGCTCGGTGGCGGCCAGCTTGCTGACGCCGTACGGCCCGCCGGGTCTCGGCACGGCGTCCTCGGCCGTGGACGACCCGGGCTGGCTGGGCCCGTACTCGGCCGCGCAGCCCAGCTGCACCAGCCGGGCCCCGCAGCCGCTGCGCCGCAGCGATTCGCAGATCGTCGCGACGGCGACGGTGTTGTGCCGGGTCAGCTCGCGGGCACCGCCGCGGGTGGCGCCCGCGCAGTTGATGACGACGCCCGGATGGACGGCGTCGAGGAAGCGGGTGAGCGCGCCGGGGCTGCCGGTGGCGAGGTCGAAGCGGACGTCCGCGTCGTCGCCGCGGCCGAGGGCGGTGAGCTGCACGGCGGGGTCGGCGAGCAGCCGGTCCGCGACGTAGCGGCCGAGGTAACCGTTGGCTCCGATCAGCAGCACCCTCATCGCGCGGCCCCGTGGTCGTTTGGCTGGCCGGTCATGTCTGTTTCTCCTTGTTGGCGCGGTCAGGTCTGTGCGTGTGCGGATGCGCGGGAGAGCGCGACCGTGGCGTGGACGAGCAGCCCGGCGGCGGCCGCGGCGGCGGCGACCGGGTTCGGGATCAGCGCCACCGCGAGGGCGATGGCCGCCGGGACCCGGGGCGGCGTGTGGCGGACCAGCAGCCGGGTCAGGAAGAGGAGCACCGCCAGCGGCAGGGCGGCCGCGAGCGGGGCGCCGACGAGGGCGAGCGGGACGGCGGCGAGGCCGGTGAAGGCGGCCACCGCCACCACGAGCAGGGGCCGGACCCCCGCCGCGAAGTCCTCCAGCGCCCGGCTCCCCGCGAGGCGGCGTCGCGCGCGGGCCGCGAAGACCGCGTCGCACCAGTGCGCGGGGGCCGCCGCCAGGGCGAGTCCGACGCCCAGCGGGGTGCCGAGGCGGTACGCGGCGTACCCGGCGGCCGCGGCGGTGAGCGCCCAGGCCGACCAGGGCGGGCGGCGCCCGCCGGGGCGCGGCCGGGTCAGCCCGGCGACGGTGAGCGCGACGGCGAGGACGGCCACCCAGGGGGCGGATCCGCCGATCAGGGCGGCGCCGAGGGCGAGCGCGCCGGGGACCAGCGCGTACGCCGCCCCCCTCAGGTCCGCCGCGTCGGCCCCGGCCGGGGCGGCGGCCCGGGGGGCGCCGGGCAGCTCGCCGCGCGGGACCCGGGCGTACAGCTCCTCCGCGAGGGAGAAGACGTCCCGGTGCCGGAACCGCGCGGCGGTCCGGTCGGTGATCCCGTGGGCCTCCAGGCCGGCGGCGATCTCCAGCGGGTCGACGGCCCGCTCGCACAGTTCCCGGTGGCGGTGCAGCAGCGCCTTGACCGGGTCGCCGCTGCCCCGCCGCCGCCCGGTGACGGGGCGGCCGGGGGGCGCGACGGATCCGGGCCCGGGATCGGGCCGCGGGTCCGGTGCCGGATCCGGTTCCGGCGCCGGTTCCCACTCCGTTTCCGGCGGGAGCGCGGGCGCCAGCCGGAGCACGAGCGTCGTCTCGTCCGACGGGGGCGGGGACAGGGACGGGGACGCCGCCGGGACCGGGGACGGCGCGTGCGTCGCGGTGTCCGGGTCCGGGCCGGTGTCGAGGTTCAGCCCCGCGTCCGCGTCCCGGCCCGGTTCCGGCGCCGGGACCAGCACCGGTCGCCGCGCCAGGTCGAACAGCGTCGGGGTGGTGTCCGGGTGGGTCGTCATACCGTCGCCTCCGGGGACGGGGCCCACGTCGGGGTGGTCCAGTGGCCCGGCACGCGGGCCTCCGGCGGATGCGTGAAGGGGGCGTCGCCGGGTGGGCGGGCCGCGGCCCGGGCGATCAGCTGGAGGTAGATCTCGCGGAAGGCGGCCACGTTCTGCTCGACGGTGAACAGCTCCAGCGCCCGCGCCCGCGCCGCCGCGCCCAGCCGCCGCGCGCGTTCGGGGTCGCGCAGCAGGGTCAGGCAGGCGTCCGCGAGGGCGCGCGGATTGCGCGGCGGGACCACCAGGCCCGTACCGCCGATGACCTCGCAGACCGCGCCCACGTCGGTGGAGACCGTGGCCCGGCCGCAGAACATCGCCTCGACGAGCCGGATCGGGAAGCCCTCGACCACCGAGGACAGCACGGTGACCGGGGCGGAGCCGTACGCGTCGGGCAGCGCCGGGGCCTCCGGCCCGCCGATCTCCTCGAAGGTGACGGGGCTCTCGCCGACCGTCACCGCGTTCGCCGCCTCGTCCGGGAAGAGCTGCGCCGCGAGCGAGCGGCAGTCGGCCAAGTACCCCGGCGCCGCCGCGGTCGCGAAGATCCGCAGCCGGGTGCCCGGTTCGGCCCGCCGCACCTCCGCGAACGCGTGCAGCAGCGCGATCAGGTCCTTGGCCGGTTCTATCCGGCCCACCCACACCAGCGTGGCCGGGTCGCCGTGGTCGGCAGCCTCCCCGACGGTGGCGAATCGGTCCGCCTCCATCCCCGGGTAGACCGTGCGCACCCGCTCCCGGGCGGCCCCGCAGCGCTCCTGCCAGCGCCGCGCGTGCGCGTTGCCGGGGGTGAGGAGGTCCGCCCGGGCGTAGATCTCGGAGGCGAGCCGGATCTGGAAGGCGCCGAGCAGGGCCCGCAGCGCCGGGCGTTCCTCCGTGTGCTCCAGGTAGTGCGCGCGGAGCTGGACGCCGTACTCCGTGACCAGCAGCGGCACCCCGAAGAAGCGTTTGGCCACCAGTCCGGGCAGCGCGGCCAGGCCGCCCGCCGCGGCGTGGCAGACGTCGACGGCGCCGAGCTCCTCGTACCAGTCCAGGCTGAGCGGGCGCAGCGAGCGCTCCAGCTCGTCGACGAACGCGAGCAGGTCGGGCACCTGGGCGGCCTGGACGGCGCGGCTCGCGCCCGGGGCCCTGCAGGCCGACTCGACGGCCCGCACCGCGGTCTCGGAGCGCACGGCCGCGTACAGCCCGCCCTGGTCCCGGGCCAGTTCGGCCAGGCCGTACAGCCCGGCGGTGAAGGGGTCGTCCTCGGCGGCGCAGATCCCGCGCACCAGGTCGGTGAAACAGGCCAGGAACCGGCGCCGTTCGCGGCGCGAGTAGGTCCGGCCGTCGTCGTCGGGGGCCCACAGGGGGGCCGTCCGCACCCGCGTGACGTGGGCGGGCAGCTCCACCCGGCCGCGCTCCTCCTGCCCGGCGCTGCGGCTCAGCGCGTACAGCTCGAACTCGTGCTGCGGAAGTCCGCGCACCAGCCGGTCGCACCACAGCCTCGCTTCGCCCGTCGCATACGGATAACCACCTTCCGTGAGCAGTGCGATCCGCACGAGTGGCACCCCCGATCTCCCGTTCAGGCGGCCTCCGTCGGTCCGGTGACCCGCCGCGAGAACTCAAGCGGATATGCCGAAGGCGCGACGGACGGTTGTCCATCGCGCCACCGGAAGGGGTGAAGAGTCGTAACTTTCCCGTACGGTTCGCGTTCGACCGCGCTAAGACTTGCGTCAGGCGGCGTGCGGAACCTCCTCCCGCGGGGCCCGGGCGGCGCGGCGTGCGGCGGCCAGGGCGGGGTCCAGGGAGGGCACCGCCGCGAGCAGCTGCCGGGTGTAGGCGTGCCGCGGCCGGTCGTACACCTCGTCCACCGGTCCCTCCTCGACGACCTCTCCGCGGCGCATGACCACGACCCGGTCGCTGACCTGGCGGACCACCGCGAGGTCGTGGGCGATGAAGACCAGCGCGATGCCGGTCTCCCGCTGGATCTCCGCCAGCAGGGCGGTGACCTGGGCCTGCGTGGTGACGTCCAGCGCGGAGACCGCCTCGTCGCAGACGATCAGCCGGGGCCGGGGGGCGAGCGCGCGGGCGATCCCGACGCGCTGGCGCTGGCCGCCGCTGAACTCGTGCGGATAGCGGTCGTGGTGGGCCGCCTCCAGGCCGACCCGGACGAGCAGTTCGCCGACCCGGGACCGGATGGCGTCCTCGTCGCGCTCCCCCGCCGCGCGCAGCGGGTCGGCGATGGATTCGCCGATGCTCCGGCGCGGGTTGAGGGAGGACACCGGGTCCTGGAAGACCATCTGGACGCCCGGGCCGACGCCGGACCCCTCGCGCCCCGCGCGGCGGACGCTGCCGGAGGTCGGGTCCAGCAGGCCGACGAGCATCCGCCCGAGGGTGGACTTGCCGCTGCCGCTCTCCCCGACGATGCCGAGGGTCTCCCCCTCGGCGACGGTGAGCGAGACCCCGTCGACGGCGGTGACGCGCTTGCGGCCCCGCCCGAACTCCCGCCGCAGGCCGACCGCTTCGACCACGGGCGTACGGACCTCCGCGGGCGGCCCACCCGCCCGCGGGGCGTCCAGCCGGGGCACGGCCGCGAGCAGCTCCTTGGTGTACGGGTCCCCCGGCGCGGCCAGCACCCCGGCCACCGGGCCGTGCTCCACGGCGCGACCGCGCCGCATCACGAGCAGTTCGTCCACGCTCTCGGCGGCCACCCCCACGTCGTGGGTGACCAGGACCAGCCCGAGGCCGCGTTCGGCGCGGAGCTCGTGCAGCAGGTCGAGGATCTGGGCCTGCACGGTGACGTCGAGCGCGGTGGTCGGCTCGTCGGCGACGAGCAGCCGGGGTTCGCAGGCCAGGGCCATGGCGATGAGGGCGCGCTGGCGCATGCCGCCGCTGAACTCGTGCGGCCGGGCGCGGGAGCGGCGTACCGCGTCGGGGATGCCGACCCGGTCCAGCACCTCGACCGCGCGGGCGCGGGCGGCGCGTCGCGAGACGTCGGCGTGCACCCGGTGGACCTCGGCGATCTGGTCGCCGATGGCGTGGTACGGGTCGAGGGAGCTGAGCGGGTCCTGGAAGACCATCGCGGCGACGCCCCCGCGCAGCGCGCGCAGGGCGGCGGGCGAGGCCGTGGCGACGTCGACACCGCCGACCCGGACCGTGCCGCCGAGCTTCGCGCCGGTGCCGCGGTGGAGCCCGAGCAGGGCGGTCGCGACGGTGGACTTGCCGCTGCCGGATTCGCCCACGATGCCCAGGGCCCGGCCCGGTTCCAGGGTGAAGGAGATCCCGTCCACGGCGCGGGTGTACTCCCCCGGTCCGCCGTGCGGGAAGTCGACCACGAGATCGGTGACGTCCACCAGTGATCCGGTCATGCGAGGGCCACCCTTCGGTCCGCGACGGCGTACAGCACGTCGGCGACGGCGCCCGCGGCGACGACGGCCGCGCCGATGGCGAGGACGACGCCCACCACGACCGGCAGGTCGACGACCCGCACCCCGTCGATGAACGTCTTGCCGAGTCCGGGGATCCCGAACAGCGACTCGGTCAGCACGGCGCCGCCGATCATCGTGCCGAAGTCCACGGCGCTGAGCGCGATCACCGGGGCCACCGCGCCGCGCACGGCGTGCCGGGTCACGATCGCCCGCTCCCCCACGCCGTAGGCGCGGAAGGTGCGGATGTGGTCCTCGGCGAGCGTCTCCAGGGTGGCGCTGCGCGTGACGCGGGCGTACTTGGCGCTCTCGTAGAAGCCGAGCGTGAACCAGGGCAGCAGCAGGTTCCAGGCCCACTGCTCCGGGTCCTCGCCGAACGGCACGTACGTCGGGAAGGGCAGCCACCGCAGGTAGGCGCAGACGGCCATGAGCAGCAGCAGCCCGAGGATGAAGACGGGGGTTCCGGTGGCCGCGAGGGTGACCACCGTCAGCGCCCGCTCCAGGAAGCCGCCCCGGCGGACCGCGGACAGCAGTCCGGTGCCCACGCCGATCACGAGCCAGATGACCAGTGCGCCCAGCGCCAGCGACAAGGTGGCGGGCAGCCGGTCCAGGATCAGCGCGGTGACGTCCTGGTCGCTGCGGTAGGAGAAGCCGAGGCAGGGCGCGTCGCAGTGCAGGACGCGTCCGGCGCCGCCGGAGTAGTCGCGGCCGGCGAGCAGCCCCTGGAGGAAGTGCAGGTACTGGACGGCCACGGAGTCGTTCAGTCCGAGCCGCTCGCGCACCTGGGCGATCTGCGCCGGGTTGCACCGCTCCCCGCACGCCAGGCGGGCGGGGTCGCCGGGGGCGAGGTAGAAGAGGGCGTAGACGATGACGGAGAGGGCGAGCAGCACCAGGACCGCGCCGCCGAGCCGTTTGAGCACGAAGCGGGTCACGCCGAGCGCTCCTTTCCGGTGCCGACCCGCAGGCGCGAGACCGCGCGCGGGTCGAGGGCCGTGCGGACGCCGTCGCCGAGGACGGTGAAGGCGAGCACGGTGACGAAGAGCAGCCCGGCGGGCAGCAGGACGTAGGCGGGGTCGGCGCGGAACCAGGTCTGCGCGCTGGACAGCATCTGCCCCCAGGACGGGGTGGGCGGCTTGACGCCGACCCCGAGGAAGGACATCGAGGCTTCGATCACCATGTTGGTGGGTACCTTGATCGCGGCGAGGGTGATGACGGGCGCGGCCAGCGAGGGCAGCAGCTCGCGGCGGGCGATGCGCAGGGTGCCGTTGCCCGAGAGCCGGGCGGACTCGACGAAGTCCAGTCCCCGCAGGGTGAGGGTCTGGGCCCGCACCATCCGGGCGGTGCCGCCCCAGTCGAGCAGCCCGATGACCACGACGAGCAGCAGCGGCCGGGGGAAGTCGGGCGGTACGACGGCGGTCAGCCCGATGGCGAGCACGAGCATGGGCAGGGCGATCATCACGTCGGTGATCCGGCCCACGACCTGTCCGGCGAAGCGGTTGCCGAGCCCGGCGACGAGTCCGGCGGCCACCCCGAGGACGACCTGGACGACGGTCGCGCCGAGCGCGACGAGCAGGGAGATCCGCGCCCCCTCGAGCAGCCGGGTGAAGAGGTCGCGGCCGGTGCCCGGTTCCACGCCGAGCCAGTGGTCCCCGGAGACTCCGCCGAAGGAGCCGATCGGGACTCCGCCGCGCGCCGAGTCCACGAGGTCGTCGTGGTAGACGTTCGGGTCCTGGCCGGCGAGCTGCGCGAGCAGCGGAGCGGCGAGGGCGACGAGGACGAGCAGGACCAGCACACCGGCGGCCACGAGGGCGGCGGGCCGCCGCCGCAGCCGGCGCCACACCTGGCGCGCGGCCCCCGCGGCCGGGGCCCCCCCCCCCCCGCCGGGGGGGGGGGGGGGGGGTAAGGGGGGGAGGGGGACCCGCCCAGAGGAAAAGAAGGGCGGGGGGGGGGTGGTGGA
>NZ_JBEOXE010000121.1:0-10653 GCF_040296485.1 Streptomyces sp. NPDC002138
GGCCCCCCCCCCCCCCCTCCGCCCCGGGGTGGCGGCCCCTGGGGGGCCGGCGGGGCGCGCCCCCCCCCCCCCGCTGCTCCCCTCGGCCGACCGGCTGCCCGAGGCCTGGCTCACGAACCGGCTATCCCCCGGGCACCCGCTCGCGCAGCGGCGGGCCGCGCACCGGCTGTTGCGGGCCCGCGGCGGCGTGGCCGGACTGCGGGCCGGTGTGCTGCTGCTGGAGGACCCGGACCCCGGCCTGCGCAGGCGGGCCGAGCACTGCCTCCAGGCCCTGTGGTCGCCGTACGGCCCGCCGCCGCTGCCGATCGGCGATCCCGAGGTAGGAGCCCTGCTGGAACGCTGCACCGGGCTCTTCAGTGACTACGTCCTGGGGGTGATGCGCTCACGGCTCGGACTCACCGGGGGCTGACCGGCGACGGGAAGGATACTGACGGCATGGGAAAGACTCACGAGCACATAGACGGCCGGCTGCGCGCCTTCATCGAGGCGCAGCCGATGTTCTTCACCGCGACCGCGCCCCTGTCGGGTGACGGGCACATCAACCTCTCCCCCAAGGGGCGGGCCGGGACCCTCGTCGTCATCGACGAACACACCCTGGCCTACCTGGACTTCGGCGGGAGTGGCGCCGAGACCATCGCCCACGTCCGGGAGAACGGGCGGATCACCCTGATGTGGTGCGCCTTCTCCGGGCCGCCCAACATCGTGCGGGTGCACGGCGAGGGTGAGGCCGTGTTCCGCGACGACCCGCGCTGGGGCGAGCTGATCGCCCTGTTCGGCGACGCCGACGGGCCCTCCGCCCGCGCCGTGATCGTCGTACGGACGCGGCGGATCACCGACGTGTGCGGGTACGCCGTCCCCTTCATGGAGTACCAGGGCGAGCGCACCCTCCACGCGGAGTACTTCGGGCGCAAGAGCGACGAGGAGTTCGCGGCGTACTGCGAGAAGAAGGAATTCATCGAAACGAGCATCGACGGCCTGCCCGCGCTCCCACTGCCCCTCCCTCCGCGTACCGTCTGACGTGTGCTGCGAACCGCCGTCGTCCTCGGCTCACTGCTCGTCACCTCCCTGCTCGCGCCGCAGGCCGCGCTCCACGGCCCGCCGTGGGCCGGACCGCTGCCCGACCGGCTCGCCGACACCGGCGGCGGCCGGCAGCTGATCACCGCCGTCGCCCCGACCGCCGGTTCCACCACCGGGCGCCTCACCTGGTGGGAGCGGCGCTCCGGCCGGTGGGTCCCGATGGGCAGGGCGCCGGCCCGGTTCGGGGCGAAGGGCCTCACCGAGGGCGCGACCCGCGTGCAGAGCACGAACACGACGCCCGCCGGGCTGTACGACCTGCCGTACGCCTTCGGCATCCGGCCCGCGCCGGTGGGGACGGCGTACCCGTACCGGCCGGTCCGGGAGGGGTCCTGGTGGTGCCAGGACAACGCCTCGGCCCAGTACAACCGCTGGGTGGAGCCGCGGCCCGCCGACTGCGCGCCGGGCGAGGCCGAGCACCTGGTGGGCTACGCGAAGCAGTACGCCCACGCCCTGGTCATCGGCTTCAACTACGACCGGCCGGTGCGCGGACGCGGCGCCGGGATCTTCCTCCACGTCAACGGCAAGGGCGCGACGGCGGGCTGTGTGTCGGTGCCGGAGGAGTCCATGCGGGCGATCCTGCGCTGGGCCAGGCCCGAGCGCCGTCCGCACATCGCGGTGGGCACCGAGTCGGGGCCGCTGGACGTGACCCGGTACTGAGCCCCACGGCTGGCCGGGTGGGCTTAGAACGCGCCGCCGCTGTCCACCCAGGTGTCGAACTCCACCGGGCGCGGCTCCCGGTGGTCGACGCGGGCCAGCAGCTCCGGGTCCAGGGCGACCAGGTCCGGATGCGGGGGCAGCGCGGCGCAGTACGCGCGGAACGGATCGCGCCGCTTCGGCCACAGCCGCACCATCCCCATGGCCGCGAGCAGCGCGCCGAAGGCCCCGACGGCCACCGCGAGGACGAACGTCTCCATCAGCACGATCCCGCGCAGCGAGTCCGGCCGGGAGAGCACCACGAGCTGGAAGCTGTACCAGGCGACCACCGCCATGATCAGGAGTATCGCGAGGTCGGCGAGCCGGTCGCGGTCGCGGACCTCGGCGAGCCGCGGGTGCTTCGCGTCCTCGGCGGCGAGGAACTCCTCCCGGGCCGCGCGCAGCGCCGTGTCCCCGGACAGGTCGGCCACGCCGGTGGGCCGGTCCCGGCGGACCAGCGCGGCGAGCACGGCGGCGGGCACCGGATGAACCGGAGTCGGGCCCGGATCCGGATCCGTCCCCCGGTGCGGGCTCCCCGGGGTGACGCTCAGCCGCCCCCGCTCGTCGATCTCCACGGAGCCGTCGAGCAGCAGCCGGGCGACGGCGGGGCGGTGCGTGTCCTCGCCGCGCCCCGCCAGCGCCACCGCGTGGTACGGGTCCGGCGGGGCGGTGGCCAGCAGCGCGGCCGCGGCCCGGTCGGCCCGGTCCCGCAGCCGCCACAGCACTCCGAGCACGGCGTAACAGGCAAGGGCGACGGCAGCGGCCTCGAAAACCTCTGCCCAGAGGGGGTGTTGGCTCATGCCCCCAGGGTCGCCCTCAGCCCTCCTTCTGCGCCAGACGCAGGAGGTGATCGGCGAGGGCCTGGCCGCCCGTCGGATCACGGCTGATCAGCATCAGGGTGTCATCGCCCGCGATCGTGCCGAGGATGGCCTGGAGTTCGGCCTGGTCGATCGCCGAGGCGAGGAACTGGGCGGCACCCGGCGGGGTGCGCAGGACCACGAGGTTCGCGGAGGCCTCCGCCGAGATCAGCAGCTCACCGGAGAGGCGCCGCATGCGCTCCTCCTTCGCCGACTCGCCCAACGGGGCCTGCGGGGTGCGGAATCCGCCCTCGCTCGGCACCGCGTAGATCAGCTCGCCGTTGGTGTTGCGGATCTTCACCGCGCCCAGCTCGTCGAGGTCCCGGGAGAGCGTCGCCTGGGTGACGCTCAGCCCGTCGTCGGCGAGCAGTTTGGCCAGCTGGCTCTGGGAGCGGACCGGCTGCCGGTTGAGGATGTCCACGATCCGGCGGTGGCGGGCGGTCCGGGTCTGCGGAACGGACTGGCCTCCCCCGGACTCCGTCCGGGGGGACCCCCACGGCTCGTGTTCCTGCGCCTGGCTCATCGTCGTCTCATTCTCCGGATCCGTCCCCGCTGGCCGCGTCGAGGATGCCGGGAAGTGCGCGGACGAACGCGTCCGCCTCGGCCTCGGTGAGTACGAACGGCGGCATCAGCCGTACGACGTCGGGGGCGGGCGCGTTGACCAGGAAACCGGCATCCTGAGCCGCCTGCTGCACCTTCGGTGCGAGGGGCTCGGTCAGCACGATACCCAGCAGAAGGCCCGCGCCGCGGACATGCGAGACCAGCGGGTGCCCGGCGCTCTCGATTCCGGCGCGCAGCCGCTCGCCCCGCTCCTTGACCCGGTCGAGGAGTCCGTCGGTGGCGATGGTGTCGATCACGGCGAGGCCGGCGGCGCAGGCGACCGGGTTCCCGCCGAAGGTGGTGCCGTGCTGGCCGGGCCCCAGCAGGTCGGCGGCCGGGCCGAAGGCGGCGAGGGCGCCGATCGGCAGTCCGCCGCCCAGACCCTTCGCGAGCGTGACGAGGTCGGGTTCGACGCCCTCGTGCGCCTGGTGTTCGAACCACTGGCCGCAGCGGCCGATGCCGGTCTGCACCTCGTCGAGGGCGAGCAGCGTGCCGGTGGCGCGGGTGATCTCGCGGGCGGCGCTCAGGTAGCCGGCCGGGGGGACGACCACGCCGTTCTCACCCTGGACCGGCTCGAGCAGGACGAGGGCGGTGTCCTCGGTGACGGCGGCCCGCAGGGCTTCCACGTCGCCGTAGGGCACGTGGGTGACCTCGCCGGGCAGCGGCAGGAACGGGGCCTGCTTGGCGGGCTGGCCGGTCAGGGCGAGGGCGCCCATGGTGCGGCCGTGGAAGCCGCCGGTGGTGGCGACCATGTGCGTGCGCCCGGTCAGCCGGCCGACCTTGAAGGCCGCCTCGACCGCTTCGGCGCCGGAGTTGCAGAAGAAAATCTTGCCAGTGCGGCCGAAGAGCTGGAGCAGCCGCTCGCCGAGCGCGATGACGGGCTCGGAGGCGTAGAGGTTGGAGACGTGGCCGAGCGAGGCGATCTGGGTGGAGACGGCCTCGACGATCGCCGGGTGGGCGTGGCCGAGGGCGTTGACCGCGATGCCGCCGACGAAGTCGGTGTACCGCTTGCCGTCCGCGTCCCAGACCTGGGCGCCCTCGCCGCGGACGAGCGCGAGCGCGGGGGTGCCGTAATTGTTGGTGAGCGCCGCCTGCCAGCGGGCTCCGTACTCCTGGTTCGAGCTGTTCCCGGTCACGGGGTGTCCCCTCCCTGCGCGTCGGGCACGACCATCGTGCCGATGCCCTCGTCGGTGAAGATCTCCAGCAGGATCGAGTGCTGGACGCGCCCGTCGATCACGCGGGCGGTGCTCACGCCGCCGCGGACGGCGTGCAGGCAGCCCTCCATCTTGGGGACCATGCCGCTGGACAGCTCGGGCAGCAGCTTCTCCAGCTCGCTGACGGTGAGCCGGCTGATGACCTCGTCGCTGTTCGGCCAGTCCGCGTACAGCCCCTCGACGTCGGTGAGGACCATCAGGGTCTCGGCGCCGAGGGCGGCGGCGAGCGCCGCGGCCGCGGTGTCGGCGTTGACGTTGTAGACGTGCGCGTCGTCGGCGCTGCGCGCGATGGAGGAGATGACCGGGATCCGGCCGTCCGCCAGGAGCGCCTCGATCGCGCCGGTGTCGATGGCGGTGATCTCGCCGACCCGGCCGATGTCGACGAGTTCCCCGTCGATCTCGGGCCGGTGCCGCACGGCGGTGATGGTGTGGGCGTCCTCGCCGGTCATGCCGACGGCGAGCGGGCCGTGCTGGTTGAGCAGCCCGACCAGCTCGCGCTGGACCTGCCCGGCGAGCACCATCCGTACGACGTCCATCGCTTCCGGGGTGGTGACGCGCAGGCCGGCCTTGAACTCGCTGACCAGGCCGTGCCGGTCGAGCTGGGCGTTGATCTGCGGGCCGCCGCCGTGCACGACGACGGGCTTGAGGCCCGCCTGGCGCAGGAAGACGACGTCCTGGGCGAAGGCGGCCTTCAGATCCTCGTCGATCATGGCGTTGCCGCCGAACTTGATGACGACGACCTTGCCGTTGTGGCGGGTCAGCCAGGGCAGCGCCTCGATGAGGATCTCGGCCTTGGGGAGCGCGGTGTGCTTGCGGGCACTGCCGACGGGGCCGCTCATGAGGAGTACGCGCTGTTCTCGTGGACGTACTCGGCGGTCAGGTCGTTGGCCCAGATGACAGCCGACTCGCTGCCGCTCGCCAGGTCGGCGGTGATGCGGACCTCGCGGTCCTTCATCGAGACCAGGTCGCGGTCCTCGCCGACGGAGCCGTTCTTGCAGACCCAGACACCGTTGATGGCGACGTTGAGCCGGTCCGGGTCGAAGGCGGCCTTGGTGGTGCCGATCGCGGAGAGCACCCGGCCCCAGTTCGGGTCCTCGCCGTGGATGGCGCACTTGAGCAGGTTGTTGCGGGCGATGGACCGGCCCACTTCGACGGCGTCGTCCTCGCTGGCCGCGTGCACGACCTCGATCCGGATGTCCTTGCTCGCGCCCTCGGCGTCGCCGATGAGCTGGCGGGCCAGGTCGTCGCAGACGGTCCGCACGGCCTCGGCGAACGCGTCGTACGCGGGGGCGACGCCGGAGGCGCCGGAGGCGAGGAGCAGCACGGTGTCGTTGGTGGACATGCAGCCGTCGGAGTCGACCCGGTCGAAGGTGGTGCGGGTCGCGTCCCGCAGCGCCTTGTCGAGGGTGGCGCTGTCCAGGTCGGCGTCGGTGGTGAGGACGACGAGCATGGTGGCCAGGCCCGGGGCGAGCATGCCCGCGCCCTTGGCCATGCCGCCGACGGTCCAGCCGGCGGCGTGCGAGACGGTCGCGGTCTTGTGGACGGTGTCCGTGGTCTTGATGGCGATGGCCGCGGCCTCGCCGCCGTCGGCGGTGAGCGCCTCGGCGGCGGCCTCGATGCCGGGCAGCAGCTTGTCCATGGGCAGGAGGACGCCGATCAGCCCGGTGGAGGCCACCGCGATCTCCCCGGCGTTGTGCGCGCCGCCGAGGACGGTGGCGGCCTTCTCGGCGGTGGCGTGGGTGTCCTGGAAGCCCCGGGGGCCGGTGCAGGCGTTGGCGCCGCCGGAGTTGAGGACGACGGCGCTGACGGCGCCGCCGCGCAGGACCTGCTCGGACCAGTGGACGGGGGCGGCCTTGACGCGGTTGGAGGTGAAGACGCCCGCCGCGGCCAGGCGGGGTCCGTGGTTGACCACGAGGGCCAGGTCCGGGTTGCCGTTCGCCTTGATCCCGGCGGCGATGCCGGCGGCCGTGAATCCCTGTGCTGCCGTGACACTCACTGCATCTCCTTGTTCGCTTCTCCGCACCCGCAGCGCGCCGGTGCGGCCATCATCGTCGTCATCAGCCCGGTGGCTGCGCGTGCGACGCTCACGGTGCGACTCCGATCGTGGAAAGACCCAGGCTCTCGTGGAGCCCGAGCGCGATGTTCATGCTCTGCACCGCGCCACCGGCGGTGCCCTTGGTCAGGTTGTCGATGGCGCTGATGGCGATGATCCGCCCGGCGGACGCGTCGTACGCGACCTGGACCTGAACGGCGTTGGAACCGTGGACGGACGCGGTCGCGGGCCACTGCCCCTCGGGGAGCAGGTGGACGAACGGCTCGTCCGCGTACGCCTTCTCGTAGGCCGCGCGCACCGCTTCGGCGGTGGTGCCGGGGACGGCCTTGGCGGAGCAGGTGGCCAGGATGCCGCGGGACATCGGCGCGAGGGTGGGGGTGAAGGAGACGGAGACCGGGGCGCCCGCGACGGCCGAGAGGTTCTGGACCATCTCGGGGGTGTGCCGGTGGCCGCCGCCCACGCCGTACGGGCTCATGGAGCCCATGACCTCGGAGCCGAGCAGGTGCGGCTTGAGCGCCTTGCCCGCGCCGGAGGTGCCGGTCGCGGCGACGATCACGGCCTCGGCCTCGGCGAGCCGGTCCTGGTAGGCGGGGAAGAGGGCGAGGGAGACGGCGGTCGGGTAGCAGCCGGGCACGGCGATGCGCCGGGAACCCACCAGCGCGGCGCGGCCGCCGGGCAGCTCGGGGAGGCCGTAGGGCCAGGTGCCGGCGTGCGGGGCGCCGTAGAAGGCGTCCCAGTCGGCGGCGGACTTCAGCCGGTGGTCGGCGCCCATGTCGACGACGAGGACGTCCTCGCCGAGCTGGGCGGCGACGGCGGCCGACTGGCCGTGCGGCAGGGCGAGGAAGACGACGTCGTGCCCGGCGAGGGCCTCGGGGGTGGTCGCCTCGAGGGTGCGTCCGGCCAGCGGCACGAGGTGCGGCTGGAGCGGCCCCAGGAGCTGTCCGGCGTTGGAATGGCCGGTCAGCGCGCCGATCTCGACCTCGGGGTGGGCCAGGAGCAGGCGCAGCAGCTCTCCGCCCGCATACCCGCTCGCTCCGGCCACCGCAACACGAACCACCATCGGACCCTCCTCGTCGATGGCATGACTATACGTTTCGACGCACGTTTATGCAAAGCTCCGCCGGCGCCTCGGGGGGTCCCACGGGGACCGCGCGGGTCACTCCGGCAGGGCGGGGTTCTCGCCGATCGCGGCGAGGAGTTGCAGCGGCCACTCGGGGTCGGCCTGGCCCACGGCGAGGGCGGCCCAGCGGCCCGACCCGCGCGGGCGCCACACCCGCATGTCGGCGGCCAGAGCGCACAGGATGCCGATCGGCTCGGGCACGGGCCCCGCCCCCTCCGGGCCGTCACCGGTATCGCACCAGGGCCGGAGATCGACCACATCGGCCGGGCCCCAGCGCTCCGTGAGCAGGGTCGCCAGCGCGGCGAGCCCGGCCTCGACGGCCTCCTCGGCCTCTTCCACGAGCTCCGTGCTCCGGTCCTCCCAGAAGTCCCGGCTCTCCGCGAGCACCGCCACGTGATGGCCCGGCCCGGCCCACCCGTCACCCGCCCGCTCCTCCCGCTCGGGAAAGGGCATGGCGTACAGACTCTCGACACGGTGCAGCAGCTCCTCGACGGAGCGCGCCGGATCCTGGGGCGGCATGCGCGCAGACTAGTGCCGCGTCAGGCAACGTTTGCCCGTCAAGGAGCGGCGCACGTGCCGGGCGTCGCGACGGGGCGAACATTGCCTGACGCGGCACTAGTGCGATGCTGGTGCGTGTGACGATCGAGGACCTCGTACGGCTGCGGCGCGCCCGGGACGCCATGGACCGCGACTACGCGGAGCCCCTGGACGTTCCCGCGCTGGCGGACATCGCCCTCATGTCGCCCGGGCACTTCTCCCGCAGCTTCCGCGCGGCCTTCGGCGAGACGCCGTACAGCTACCTCATGACCCGCCGCGTCGAGCGGGCGAAGGCACTGCTGCGCCGGGGCGACCTCAGCGTCACCGAGGTCTGCTTCGCGGTCGGCTGCACCTCGCTCGGGTCGTTCAGCTCCCGCTTCACCGAGCTGGTCGGGGAGAGCCCGAGCGCGTACCGGTCACGCCGGCACGAGGCCGGCGCCGCCATCCCGGCCTGCGTCGCCAAGATCCTCACCCGGCCGGCCAGGAACGGCCCGCGGGCGAGGACCCCGGAAGCGGACCCGACACGTTGACGCGAGCACGGGCGGAATCCGGCGCCACGTCGTAGCGTCGCAGTCATGACCATCAAGCTCTCGCAGTGCTTCATCGCGGTCGACGACCACGACAAGGCACTCGCCTTCTACCGCGACACCCTCGGCCTCGAAGTGCGCAACGACGTCGGCTTCGAGGGGATGCGCTGGGTCACCGTCGGCTCGCCCGAGCAGCCCGACGTGGAGGTCGTCCTCGAGCCGCCGCTCGCCAACCCCAACGCCTCGCCCGCCGACAAGCGGGCGATGGCGGAACTGCTGGCCAAGGGCATGCTCCGCGGTGTGATCTTCACGACCGACGATGTCGACGCGACCTTCGAACGCATCCGGGCCGCGGGCGCCGAGGTGCTCCAGGAGCCGGCCGACCAGCCGTACGGCGTCCGCGACTGCGCCTTCCGCGACCCGGCGGGCAACATGCTCCGCTTCAACCAGCCGCGGAACCGCTGACCGGAGACCGCCGACCCGGCCGGCCCCGTCACGCACCTGTGCCCCGGTCCCGACGGCGCGAGCCGTGGGACCGGGGCACAGGTGTCGAGCGGTGGAAGGCGCTCAGGAACGCTCAGCGGCGCTCAGGAACGCTGGTCGCCGGACTTGGCGGCGCGCTCCGCGTTGCGCTCCTTGATGCGGACCGTCTCCTTGCGGACGTCGGCCTGCGTGGCGCGCTCCTTCTGGAGCCACTCGGGCAGCTCGGCCTTGATGGCCTCGATCTGCTCGGTGGTGAGGGCTTCCGTGACGCCTCCGCGCGCGAGACCGGCGATGGAGACGCCGAGCTTGGACGCGACGACGGGGCGCGGGTGCGGACCGTTGAGGCGCAGGTCCTGGAGCCACTGGGGCGGATCTGCCTGGAGCGCGCTCAGCTCGGCCCGGGAGACGACACCCTCCTGGAACTCGGCGGGTGTGGCCTCGAGGTACACACCCAGTTTCTTCGCCGCGGTCGCGGGCTTCATGGTCTGGGTGTTCTGGTGCGACGTCATGGGGTCAAGAGTATCGAGCGTGTGCGCTACCTCCGACCACGACCGGTAACCTGGCCGGGTGACAGGCTCGGAAACACCCCCTTCGTTCCGGCTCGCGTACGTCCCGGGAGTGACGCCCACCAAGTGGGTGCGGATCTGGAACGAGCGGCTGCCCGACGTTCCGCTGACGCTGGTCCAGGTGACCCCCGGCGAGGCGCCCGCGCTGCTCCGCGACGGCGGCGCCGACGCCGGTTTCGTGCGGCTGCCGATCGACCGTACGGATCTCAGCGCGATCCCCCTCTACACCGAGACCACCGTGGTCGTGATCCCCAAGGACCACCTGATCACGACGGCCGAAGAGGTCTCCACCGGCGATCTGGCCGACGAGATCGTGCTGCACCCCCTCGACGACACCCTCGAGTGGGAGCAGCTGCCGGGCAAGCCCGCGATCGCCCGCCCCGAGACGACGGCGGACGCGATCGAGCTGGTGGCGGCGGGGATCGGCGTCCTCGTCGTCCCGCAGTCGCTCGCCCGTCTGCACCACCGCAAGGACCTCACCTACCGGCCGCTGACGGGGGCGCCGGAGTCGCGCGTCGCGCTGTCGTGGCCGGAGGCGGACGAGGCCCCCGAGCTGGTGGAGGAGTTCATCGGGATCGTGCGCGGGCGTACGGTCAACAGCTCGCGGGGCCGCACACCGACCCCGCCGCAGCCGAAGAAGGCCAAGCGCCCCGACGCCGCCGCGGCGCGCCGCAAGCCCGCCGGGGGCAAGCCCACACCCGGCAAGAACCCGCGCGGCGCCTCCGGTGGCGGTGCGAAGGGCGGCGGCGCCAAGGGCTCCGGCGGCAAGGGCGGCGCCAAGCGGGGCAAGCCGCGCGGCCGTTGACCCCGACCACCTTCGCGGCCGCGGCACTAGGGGGTGTCTGACGGATGTCCGCGGCGTCGCGGCGCCCGGCACGCGCTCTCGCCGCACCGACCGAAAACCCGAGTACGTCCAGTACACGGGC
>NZ_JBEOXE010000122.1:0-10499 GCF_040296485.1 Streptomyces sp. NPDC002138
CGAGTACGTCCAGTACACGGGCCTCCGGTCGGCGCACCGAGAGCACGCACCGGACACCCCTCCTTCCCCACGCACATCCGTCAGACACCCCCTAGACGCGTACGACGTCGGGGCTCTTGTTGAGGACGTGGTCGACGAATCCGGGGTCCTGGTGGGAGAAGCCGTCGCTGTCCTGGCGCCAGACGTGCGAGGTCGCGTGGTGGACGGAGAGTGCGGCGAGCCGCTCTTCGAACGGCCCGCCGACCGGAAAGCCCCGGTCCGACGCCAGCCGTGCCAACAGCGCGTCGGCCTCGGCGACCGCCTCCTGCGGGGAGTCGACGAACCGCTTCTGGATATCGGCCCATTGGGCCGCGTACCGCTCCCGGGAAGCCGATGCAAGCGGCCGTTCCCTGACGGAACCGTGCTGCTTCAGACGCTCGCCGAGTTCTCGGTCCGCAGCCTTGGTGTCACCTTCGTGGCGGGTCACGAGGCGTTCGTACTCGGGGCCGAAGCGCCGTTTCAGACCGCGCCCGATCCGACGGTGGCAGATCGTCGCCAAGAGGATGGCCGTCACGGCGACGAGCGTCGCGGCGACGAGGGCCGCGATGATGATCACGGCCCTGGACACGGCGGTCCCCCGCCGTTCCCGGCTCGTAAGTCGTTCTGCTGCATACCGTCGACTCTCCTCGGTTGATGGCGCGTCGGTGCCGACAGGAGGCGGAGAATCCGGAAGGGCATGGCCGGGACCTGCACATCGGGCTTCTCGTGCTCCTGGTCGCCCTGGTCCTCTTCGGCTACTCCAACCACTTGCTGTGGGTGGTCGCCGCGGTACTGCTCTTCGCCCTCGTGCACCGCGGACGGCGGGGCGGCTCGGGCCGCCATGGCGACCACCGTGACGACGACGACTACCGCGGCTACGACGGTTACCGGAATCACCGTGACCAGCAGCACCGCTGGGACCGGCGCTACGCCCGACAGCACCGTGGCCGCCGAAGCCGTGAGGACCGCCGCGACCGCGACCGCGACCGCGAAGAACCGCACTGAAGGTCAGCCGACCAGGTCGGCGAGGGGTTCGGTTCCGTCGATGAAGGCGCCGGCCAGCTCGGACAGGCGCCGGTTGTGCGCGCGGGCGTAGCTGCGCAGTGCCGTGAAGGCCTCCTCCATGCCGATGCCCTGGCGCTCGGCGAGCTTGCCCTTGGCCTGCTCGATCAGCACACGGCTGTTCAGCGCGGTCTGCAACTGCTCGTTGAGCACCGCGCTCTGCTGGGAGGAGCGCTGCTGCAGGAGGCTGATGGTGGCGACGTCGGCCAGGGCCTGGGCGACGGGTGTGGCGGCCGGAGCGAAGGGTCCGGGGAGGGCGCGGAACAGGTTCAGCGCTCCGACGACCTCGTCCCGCAGGCGCATCGGCAGGGCCTGGACCGCGGAGTATCCGCTGTGGCGGGCCTGCGCGACGAAGCGTGGCCAGCGGGCGGCTTCCGTGCTCAGGTCCGGGATGGTGACGGGTGCGCCGGTGTGGAAGCACTCGAGGCACGGGCCTTCGTCGTTCTGGAGCTGGAACAGTTCGAGCAGGCGGACCTGCTCGTCGGAGGCGGCCATCACACGGAGTTCACCATTGCGGTCCGCGAGGAGTACGCCGGCCGCGTTCACATCGAGCATGCCGACACATCTGTCGGTCAGCATGCGGAGGAAGTCGATCAGGTCGAAGTCCGCGACCAGGTTGTCCGCAAGTTCGACGAATGCCTTGGCGAGGAGCTGCTCATTCATCGTGTACACCTTCTGTTGTCAGGCATCGTCGGCGGCGCTCCGTTCCTCGTCCGCGTCCCGGTCCGGCGCGAACCGCAGCCTGCGGGCCACCACATCGGCCGCCACCTCGGCGAGCCGCCGTCCGTGGGCATAGGCGTAGGCGCGCAGACGGACGAACGCCTCCTCGATGCCCACACCGAGCTGGACGGTGAGCATGCCGGTGGCCTGGTCGACCTCGGCCCGGTAGCCGCCCAGCTCCTCGCCGCCCACCCGGTCGATCCGGGCACCGAGGAGCACGAGCGTGGCGGTGTCGGCGAACAGCATCGCATCGGCCAGTTCCGCGGAGTCGAGTTCGACCGGCACATCGGAGTAGAGGTCCAGCACTCCGGGACTGATCCCACCGATCCGCAAGGGGAACGCGAACACCGCCACCGCACCGGCGGTGACGGCTTCCAGGGCGAACACGGGCCATCGCAGCCGCTCCCCGCCGGCCCGCAGATCGGGCGCCAGGACGGCCGACCCGAGGGCGAAGGCATCCACACCGGGGCCCTCGCCCAGGGTGAGGTGGAGTTCTTCGACCCGCTCGCTCACCAGGTCGGTGGCGTACAGGGGATGGCCGGCCGAGTCCTTGGACATGGCCGACACCCCTGCACCGTCGATCGGAAGCGCGGCCACCGCGGCCGTGCACACGTCCGCCACCCCGATCCGTGCGCCGCGCAGGGCCGCCTGTTCGGCCACCAGTACCCGGATCCTGGCCGACCGGCCACCCGTCACAGCCATGGCCTCCGGGTGCCGGAGGGGAGCCCCGGGCCGGACGCGGCGGCCGGCGTCGTCCCGAGGGGCAATACCAGCGCCCGGAGCAGGGCCGTGCCGGGTGGCCTGTGGACCTCGCCGACCTCGTGCCATCCCCAGGACCGGAAGGCCGCCAGGCTCCTGATGTCGGACCTGGGCACCAGGGTGGCGCCCAGCGACGCGCGATGGTCGTCCAGCAGCCGCTCCTGCAGCCGCCGACCGAGTACGAGGGCCTGTTCGTGCGGGGCGACCACGACTTCGGAGATGGCGAAGACGTGACCGGAGGCGGTGAGTTGTTCGATGTCCCGGGGAAGGGGCTTGAGCAGCCCTCTCCACCAGGAGCCGTCACGCCGCAACGGGAAACCGAAGACGCATCCGAACAAGGTGGCCCGCTCCGCGACCAGCATGGCGAATCCGGGCTGCCGGACATCGCCCGTGAGGCGGTGCAGGAAGGCTTCCCGGCTGCTGTGGGCCGTACCCGCAGCCGGGTGGGAGGACTCCACGTAGAGGTCCGCCACGTCCTCTTCGAGTCCCTCGGCCTGCCATCGGTTCAGCCGCCGCAGGCGGACCGCGGTCATGTCGTCGGGACCGTACGGAGCCCCGCGGCGGTCCCTCTGAGAACGCCCCAGCGGAGACGTGTCCGTCACAGCACACCGCCCAGGGTGGCGGGGAGGGCGGGAGCGGGACGGTCGCCGAGCAGGAAACCGGAACGGGTGATGTCGATGATCCGGACCAGTGTGGGCGGTGGGTGGTGGAGCCTCAGGGTTCCTCCGGCCGCAGTGATGAGGCACCACGATGCGAGGAGGACGCCCAGGCCACTGCAGTCGCAGAAGGTGACGGCGGACAGGTCGATGTCGATCGTACGGATGCCGTCGTCCAGGCATCGCGCCAGCGGCGCGCGCAGCGAATGGATGGTGGAGATGTCGAGCTCACCGGCCGGAGCGATCAGAACCCTGCTGTTCTCGTCGTACCCGGGGGCGTTCGGATCGGGGACACGCATGATGGGGCGCCTCGGTTCGGGACCAGCCGGGCAGCACCGGTCGGCGCCGGACTCCCCGGCTCCTCCGGTCACTTCCCGGTGCGGATGTGCGCGCGGCGGGCAGGGCCGGTCCGGCAGCCTGCGTTCCAGGATGGGGACGAACCCGCCCTTGGATGCGTCGGGGCCGGGGGATCGTGAGTCCGAGCCGCGACACGGAGATCTGTGGCAGGCAACGCGCCGTCAGGGTCTGGAACGGGGACGTTCTGTTCGCAGCATAGCCCGATACCGGTATCGGCGGTGGGGCGCAAGCAGGCCTCTTCTGGCTGGTTGCCGACCGGCGCGCGGGCTCACCGCGGGCGCCCCACCGCGAGCCGCAGGCGCAGAAACGATCCGGCCCCGGGTGTGCGGGCGTGGAGGACGCGGATGCGTTGTTCGTACCACTCGATGGTGGTCCCGATGAGACGGGCGGCGACGACTTTTCTGAGGGATCCGGCGGTCGGGGGAGCGGTCTCGGGGGAGGCCATGAACACCACTTCCAGGGGTCTGCGGGGACGGTCGGTGTCGCCGCAACGTAGAAGTCCCCAGGTCAGCGGCATATGTGGCCGGTCATCACAATCAACCCCGGACGGATGTGTCCCGCCACCACGCTGCCCGGGTCCGATCCCCGCGGACCCCTTCTGGCGGGGGTGGACGTGCCCGGCCGGATCTGCGAGGAGCACCGCGGGCAACGGCCGGCCGGCTCGGCCGTTCACACGGTGAGCGCAACTGGACGCGCGGATCGGCGCCGGCGTGTGTCCTATGGGAAGGATGCGCGTCCTCCTCAGCCGTCCTTCCCGGGAGTGCCATGAGTCTGCCGTCCGAGCCGCTCGACGAGGTGTCCGCGACGGGGCGGACGGGTGCGTCGCGCGCCGGGCGGTTGGCGATGAGCTCGGTCTCGGCCGTGCTGATCACGATCACGTGCATCCTGGTGCCGGTCTCCCTGCTCACCGTCTGGGTGCACGACATCGTGCTGGACACCGGCCGCTACGTGTCCACGGTCTCCCCGCTCGCCTCGGATCCGGCGATCGAAGCGGCGGCCGTCCACCGCATCACCGAAGCAGCCGATGTCCGGGTCGACGGCGCCCAGGTCACGGCGGACCTGGCGAAGTGGTTGGAGGGCCAGGGGCTGCCGCCCCGCGTCGGAACGGCGGTCAAGGCGCTGGGGCCGCAGCTGGACTCGGCCGCGGACGCGGCCGTCTCCAAGGTGGCGACCCGGTTCGTCGAGAGCGACCGGTTCGAGACCGTCTGGACCACCGCCAACCGCGCCGCCCACTCCGCGGTGGTGCACGCGCTGACGGGTGAGGGCCGCGGCGCGGTAGGAGTCGAGGGGGGCACCGTCACCCTCGACGTCGGCGCCGCCGTGGAGAACGTCAAACAGGACCTCGTGAAGGCCGGACTGTCCCCGGCCGAGAAGATCCCCGAGGTCAACAAGCAAATGGTGCTCTTCCAGTCCGACGAGCTGGGGAAGATCAGAGGCGCGGTTCACCTGCTCGACGTCGTCGGCAACTGGCTGCCCGTGCTCACGGTGGTCCTCGGTGCCATCGGAGTGCTGCTCGCCCGGCGCCGTCGCCGGGCCCTGGTCACCGTGACGCTCGGCGCGGCCGCCGCCTGTCTCGTCTTCGCCCTCGGGCTGGCCGTCGTCCGCCACTACTACCTCGACCATCTCCCGGCGCAGGTTCAGTCACCGGCCGCGGCAGCGGCGGTCTTCGACACTCTGGTGCGGTTCCTGAGGGTCAGCATCCGCACCGCGCTGGTCCTCGGGGTCGTCGTGGCGCTCGGCGCCTACCTCTCCGGCGCCGGCCGCCTGCCGCGCGGCGTGCGCCGATCCGCCGAGCGCACGGCCGACTCCGCCGCCGTGTGGGGCGCCGCTCACGGGGTGCGCACCGGGCGGGTCGGCACCTGGGTGCAGGCCCACCGGAGCGGGCTCACCACCGGCGTACTGCTCGTACTCGCGCTCGTGTTCGCACTGTGGAACCACCCGACGGTGCTCACCGTCCTGCTGCTGGTCCTCATCCTGCTGGCCGTGCTCGCCGTCCTCTGCCTGCTGGCGGCCAGTGGCCGCAGCTCCGACCGGGCCGGGCAGCAGTAGCCGCGCAACGTCACGGCGTCGCGGGGTCCGCGGGCGTGCCGAGCCAGCCCGCGGGGAGCGGTTCGTGGGCCACCACGTACCCGACGGCGATGGCGAGGGTGATGACGAGGAAGAACATGATGAGCCAGGACAGCAGGACGAAGACCGAGCCGAGGCTGCCGAACTGCTGCATGCTGCGGTCGACGGCATGGGGCATGTAGACCCTCGACGCGATTGTCAGGAGTTGCTCCCCGACGCCGGCCAGCACCGCGCCGGGCAGCAGCGGCAGCCACGGGATCCGGGCGCCGAGCAGCAGGTGCTGGGTCCACCACCACAGCAGGGTTCCGCTGATCACGGCGAGGGTGAAACCGGTCGGCCGACCGGTGCCGAAGGCCGTCTGCACCAGCCCCTGGAACAGCAGGGCGACCAGCCAGACGGCGAGCCACGCCAGCCACCGCCACGCGGCCACCCGGACCTTGGACTTGGGCAGGTGCCAGGAGCGCTCGCACGTCTTCTGCAGGGCGCGGCTGCACGCAGTCGCCGACAGCAGCGTCACCACGACTCCCACCCCGCCCGTGCTCGCGGCAGCCGTGAGGTCGTCGGCGGCGTACACCGACCGCACCTGGTCCAGTGCGGCGTCCTGGAGCCCCAGGGTCGTGCGGATGGACGAGACCAGCTGGTCCTGGAGCCAGTCGGGGGCGAGGGCCGCGATGACGAAGACGGCCGGTACGGCGCCGAGGAAGGCCTGGGCGGCCAGCCTGGTCGCGCAATCCAGGACCCTCACGGTCGCGAGCTGCCGCAGGAGCCGGCTCAGGAGAGGGGTGTGCTTGCGCATCCAGTCGGGGACGGCGCGCAGGCGAGGTCCCGCCTCCGGTCCAGGCACGGTGAGACTCCTCGGGGCACGGTTCCCGGCGGCCGCGACCGCCCTTCCCCGAGAACAATGACGGAATTGCCCGTATCCGGCATTTCGCCACTCGGTCTCACTGCTCTCGTGATTGCATCTTTAACCGGCGCTGCGTCCGCGGGGACCGTTGAGGAGGCTGGATGTCCGGCTCGGCTGATGTCCCCGCACGCGCCAGGTCCGGGGAACGGCGTCAGCGGGGCGGCCTGTTCCCCCGGCCTGCGCGCGCCGTGCGCAGGGACCTGTCCCAGCTCGTCTGTGCGGTCGTCGGACTGGCGATGGGACTGCTGGTCCCGATGCTCCCGGTGGGGCCGCAGGTGGAATCCGGACGCGTGGCGACCCTCCTGTTCACCATTGGGTTCGGCGTCATCAGCCTGGTGAGCATCATCTACTCGATGCTGTTCCTGGTCGTGCAGTTCTCCGCCAGCACCTTCACGCCCCGCCTCGGCCTCTTCCGAGATGAGCCGATCGTCTGGCGCGCTTTCGCCTTCTCCGTCGGGGTGTTCGTCTTCAGCATCACCGCGGGGCTGGCCATCGGCACGAGGGCAAGCGTCTCGGCCGTCCTTCCCTTCCTCGCCATGCTGTTCACGCTGGTCGCGCTCGCACTCATGCGGACGCTCCAGATGAGAGCGTTCAGCTCGATCCAACTCGCCCATTCGCTGACCGCGATCGCCACTCGCGCGCACCAGCTGTTCGACGTGCTGTACGTACGGCCGTACGACGATCCGGGCAAGGTCAACGCGGCACCTCCAGCGACGAGCCGCGGCTCCACTGTCCGCTGGTCGGGACCGGCGACCGTGGTCCAGCAGATGGACGTACGCGCACTGGTCGACCTGGCGAAGACGCACCACTGCTCGATCGTCTTCCGCATCGCCCCGGGGCTTGCCGTGTCGCGGGGCATGGCGCTCGCCGAGGTGACGAGCGGTCACCTGTCCGAACGGGTACTGCGCGACTCCATGGTGACGGGGGTGGAGCGCTCCTTCGACCAGGACCCACAGCTGCCGTTCCGGCTGCTCGTCGACATCGCGCTACGGGCCCTCTCCCCGGCCGTCAACGATCCGGCCACGGCGGTGGATTGCCTGGACCACCTGGAAGACCTGCTGGCCCGCCTCGCCGACCGGGACCTGGACATCGGGTACTTCCCCGACGAGGAAGGCGAGTTGCGGGTGATGGTCCCGATGCCCGACTGGGAGCAGTACATCCGAACGGCCGTCGACGATCTGGTCTTCGCCGCCGCCGGCGCCCCGATGGCCCTACGCAGAATGCACACCCTGCTGACCCGGCTGGTGGAACAGAGTCCGGCCGGCCGGCACAGAGTTCTACGGGACCGGCTGCAGTGGGTCGAACGGGCGGGGAGCGATGCCTATCCGCTGATCTGGGCGAACTCCGAGGCGGGTTAGGCACTTGGCGTGAAACAGGCCCCGCCCGGGAGGGCGAGTCGGGTCGATGGGGCGGGCGATCACATGGACGAGGACGCCGCCCGCATCCGGGTGGTGACCCCACACGTTTTGCGCCCGGGCACAGGAGCGCGTCACGATGGACGAATGAGTCTCGCCGCCGCGACACCCGACGAGAGGTCATGGCGATTCGGGGTGCGTGGCCATGGTGCTTGACCTGCTCGTCATCGGCCTGGTCATCACGCTCCACCCGCTGCCGATCATGGCGTTCGTACTGGTGCTCTCCGCGCCCAGGGGCGTGTGGAAGGGGCTGGCCTTCATCGCCGCCTGGCTCGCCTGCCTCGTCGTTGTGATCGCCATCGTGCTCCTGCTCACGAGCGGGGAGCCGCCCGCGCCCCGTTCGCCACCTTCCACCGCCGCACTGGCGGCCAAGCTGGCCATTGGCACGGGGCTGGTCCTGTACAGCGAGCACCGGCGCCGCCGGCGCCGTACCGTGACCGCCACCTCGTCATCTTCCGGATCCGGTTCCGCCGGGACTTCATTGACGACCCGCATGGACCAGGCCTCCGGGTGGTCGGCGGCAGCACTCGCCGTGCTCCTCCAGCCCTGGGGCATGGTCGGTGCCGGAGCCGCCACCGTCATCGAGGCGGACCTCTCCCACCGCAGTTCGTATCTGGCTCTGCTGGCCTTCTGCATACTCGCCACGTCCAGCCTCCTGGCCATGGAGCTGTACATGGTGTTCGCACCCGAGAAGGCCGCGCTCGCGCTGACGGACCTCCGTGCGTGGCTGTCAGGACACAAGGACCAGGCCATCGTCGTCACCTGCCTCGTCCTCGGACTGTGGCTCGTGAGCCGGAGCCTTTACGACCTCACGCGCTGAGCCCGGAGGCCCCGGAGGCCCCGGAGGCCCGGAGGTGGTGCTCTTCCTGGTGCTGCCAGGTCCTCTCGGCGCGGTCAGGATCGGGGTGCGCAGGCGTGGCGAGCCCTCGCAGACCCCCTCCCGGCATCGCACCGGCAAGCCGGTCACGCCGCGCCGCGCAGGCCCTCCCCGGCGGCGACGGAGACAGGCCGGGTGGACGATCGATAGAGCTGCACCGTCCAGTCCCCGGGGTGCCGGCCGACGGGCAGGGTCCGCGCCGGCCCTCCCGCCGCGGCCCAGGAAGGAACAAGCCGATGACAGAGCCGAGCGCTCGATCCGACACACCGGTCAGCGGGACGCAACCGCAGGAGGCGGACGTACTGCGGCACATGCTCCGCAGCCCCGGCTACCTCAAGGCGCTCGCCTTCTGTGCCCTCATCGGCATCCCGGTGTCCCTTGCCGCCTTCTGGTTCCTCGTCCTGCTACACGAACTGGAGCACGGGCTGTGGGCGGACCTCCCCCATGCCATGGGCCGGGACATCCCGCCCTGGTGGTGGCCCTTCCCCCTGCTGCTCGTCGCCGGAACCACGGTCGGCCTCGTCGCCACCCACCTGCCCGGGGCGGGCGGACACGTCCCCGCCTCCGGACTGCACACCGGGGGCCCCTCGTCGGCCGCACTGCCCGGTGTGCTCCTGGCGGCGGTGGCCGGCCTGCCGTTCGGCGCCGTTCTGGGACCGGAGGCCCCACTGATCGCCCTGGGCGGCGGCCTGGCCCTGGTGTTCCGAGACCTCGCGAAGGTGCCGGCGACCCCGCAGAGCACCGCCCTCCTGGGCGCGGCCGGAGCGGCGGCGGCCGTTTCCGCGATCTTCGGCAACCCGCTGATCGCCGCGGTGCTCCTCATCGAGGTCGCCGGGGTGGGCGGACCGCAGTTGTTCGCGGTCATGCTCCCCGCCCTGCTCTCCAGCGGAGTCGGAGCCCTGGTGTTCACGGGCCTCGGCCGCTGGACCGGGCTGGAGACGGGCGACCTCTCCTTGAAGCTCCCCTCCCCGCTGCCCCGCCTGGACGTGGCGGACGTGCTCTGGGCGCTGGCCATCGCCGTGGCCCTCGCCGCGATCCTGGCCCCGCTGCTGGCGGGAGCCCGGCTGGTCGCGTCGTACGTGACGGCGCGACCACTCGTTCGGACCGTCCTGTGCGCCCTCGGCGCCGCGGCCTGCGCCGCCCTCTACGCGCTGATCACCGGCCGCTCACCCGCGCAGGTCGTCTCGTCCGGCCAGTCCACCCTCGCCGAACTGGCCTCCGACCCACACGCGTGGGGCGTCGGCGCACTGCTCGCCGTCCTGCTGTTCAAGGGCGCCGCCTACATGCTCTGCCTCGGCAGTCTGCGCGGCGGCCCCGTGTTCCCCGGGCTCTTCCTCGGCGCTGCGGCCAGCGTCCTGCTCTCGCCCCTGCCGGGCCTGGGTGTCGCAGCGGCGATGGCGGCGGGCATGGCGGCGGCCTCGGCGATCACCCTGCGGCTGCCGGTGAGCAGCGTGGTGCTCGTGGTCCTGCTGCTGGGCAGCGCCGCCCTGATGCCCGTCGTGATCCTGGCGGCCGTGGTCGCCTTCGTCCTCACCGAGCTACTGCCCCCCGGGCCGGCGGCGTCCTAGCTGTATTGCCCCGGGAGGTTGTGGACGGGTGATGCAGGTCTCGGCTGAGGCGTCTTGAACGGGTGAGGGCCTTCCGGGTTCGGTGTGGATTGCGAC
>NZ_JBEOXE010000123.1:0-10443 GCF_040296485.1 Streptomyces sp. NPDC002138
TCAAACGCCGGCGGGGCTGGGGGTGGCCCGGCGGGCTGGGGGTGGCCCGGCGGGGCCGGGGGCGGGTCGCGAGCCGGGGGTGGCCCGCAGCCCCGGGGCGCCGCCCCGGGCCCCGCGCCTCAAGCGTCGGCGGGGCTGAAATGGCCGGGCCGAACCGGGACCGAGCAGCGGAGGCCGGGCCGCCGCCCAGGCCTACCCCCCGCCCCCCGGAAGGGCCGGCCCGGATCGTTAGCGACCAGGAGAGGAATCCGCCATGCTCGACCATCTCATCCGCGGCGCGACCGTCGTGGACGGGACCGGCGCGCCCGCCTACACCGCCGACGTCGGCCTGCGTGACGGACGGATCGCCGTCATCGCCGAGCCCGGCCGCGTCACGGAGGCGGCCAGGACCAGCGAGGACGCCCACGGCCTCGTCCTCACCCCCGGGTTCATCGACCCGCACACGCACTACGACGCCCAGCTCTTCTGGGACCCGTACGCCACCCCCTCCATGAACCACGGCGTCACCACCGTCGCCGGCGGCAACTGCGGCTTCACCCTGGCCCCGCTCCACCCGGACCGCCCCGAGGACGCCGACTACACGCGCCGCATGATGAGCAAGGTCGAGGGCATGGCCCTCAAGGCCCTGGAGGAGGGCGTCGACTGGACCTGGTCGAGCTTCGGCGAGTACCTCGACGCCCTCGACGGCCGGATCGCCGTCAACGCGGGCTTCATGGTCGGCCACTGCGCCCTGCGCCGCCACGTCATGGGCGAGGACGCCGTCGGGGGCCAGCCCACCCCCGAGCAGATGCGGCAGATGCTGGACCTCTTCCACGACGCGATGAACGCGGGCGCGTGGGGCCTGTCCACCACCCAGTCCTCCACCCACTCCGACGGCGCCGGCGCCCCCGTCGCCTCCCGGCACGCGAAGCCCGCCGAACTCCTCGCGCTCTCCCGCGCGGTGGCCGAGCACGAGGGCACCCAGCTGGAGGCGATCGTCGCGGGCTGCCTGGACCAGTTCGCGGACGAGGAGATCGACCTCTTCGTCGAGATGAGCGCGGCCGCCGGACGCCCCCTGAACTGGAACGTGCTGACCATCGACGCCGCCGTCCCCGAACGCGTGCCGCGTCAGCTCGTACCGAGCGAGCGCGCCCGCAAGGCGGGCGGCAGGATCGTCGCGCTCACCATGCCGATCCTGACCCCGATGAACATGTCGCTCGGCACCTTCTGCGCGCTCAACCTGATCCCCGGCTGGGGCGAGATCCTCGGCCTGCCCGTGCCCGAGCGGATCGCGAAGCTGCGCGACGCCGACGTGCGCGCCGAGATGCTGCGCCGCGCCGACAGCAAGGAGGCCGGGGTCTTCCGGCGCCTCGCGGACTTCGGGCGCTACGTCATCGGTGACACCTACACCAAGGAGAACGACGGCCTCTCGGGCCGCGTCGCGGGCGACATCGCGGCCGAGCGAGGCCAGGACCCCTTCCACTGCCTCGTGGAGATCTGCGCGGCCGACGACCTGCGCACCGTGCTCTGGCCGATGCCCACCGACAACGACCCGGCGAGCTGGGCGCTGCGCCAGGAGACCTGGCAGCACGAGGACGTGATGCTGGGCGGCTCGGACGCCGGCGCGCACCTGGACCGGATGTGCGGAGCGCCGTACACGACCCGCTTCCTCGGGGACTGTCTGCGCGGGCGCAAGCTGGTGCCGCTGGAGCAGGCGGTACGGATGCTGACGGACGACCCGGCCCAGCTGTTCGGGCTGCGCGACCGGGGCCGGATCGCCGAGGGCTGGCACGCGGACCTGGTGCTCTTCGACCCGGAGCGGATCGAGGCCGGGCCCGCGACGCTGGTGCACGACCTGCCGGGCGACAGCCCGCGGCTGGACTCGCGGGCGATCGGCATCGTGTCCGTCCGGGTCAATGGTGTGGAGACGATCCGCGACGACGCGGTGACGGGGGCCATTCCGGGGATCGTGCTCCGGTCGGGCCGGGACACGAGGACGGTGAGCACGCGGTGAGTGCCCAGGCATCCCAGCGGCTGTACATCGGCGGTGAGTGGGTCGAGCCCGCCGGCGGCCACTACGAGGTGATCAACCCGGCCGACGAATCGGTGGTCGGGCTCGCCCCCGAGGCCACCCGCGGCCAGGTCGAGGAGGCCGCCCGGGCCGCGGCGGCGGCCTTCGAGGGCTGGTCCCGTACGCCGCCCGAGGCGCGCGCCGCCGTTTTGGACCGGGCGGCCGACATCATGCAGCGCGAGTACGAGCCGTGGGCCGCCCTGGCCCAGGCGGAGACGGGCGCCCCGACCGGCATCGCGCGCGGTATGCAGGTCGGCGTCGGGGTGGCCCGCTTCCGGCGCTACGCGAAGGGCGCGTTGGAACCGGTGGAGCGCGGGCTGCCGCCGCAGGTCACCGAGGCCGGGCCGATGGGGAGGGCGAGCATCCTGGGCGCGCTGGAAGTGCGTCAGCCGGTGGGCGTGGTCACCTGCATCACCTCGTACAACAACCCGTGGGCGAACCCGGCGGGCAAGGTGGCCCCGGCCCTGGCCATGGGCAACACGGTGGTGGTCAAGCCCGCCCCGCAGGACCCCCTGTCGGTCTTCCGGATGGCCGACGCCCTGCACGAGGCGGGCGTCCCGGCGGGCGTGGTCAACGTCGTCTGCGGGACCTCGGTGGAGGTCGGCGAGGCGGCCGTGGACTCCCCGGACGTGGACATGGTGTCCTTCACCGGCTCCACGGGCGTCGGGCAGCGCATCGCCGAGGTGTGCGGGCGGACCATGAAGCGGCAGCTGATGGAACTGGGCGGCAAGGGCGCCGCGATCGTGCTGGAGGACGCCGATCTCGACTCGGCGGTGAGCGGGATCGGCACCACCTTCTCCTTCTACTCGGGTCAGATCTGCACCGCCCCGACCCGGGTGATCGTGCACCGGTCGGTGTACGCGGAGCTGGTCGAGAAGCTCACCGGGTACCTGGCCTTCATGAAGGTCGGAGACCCGGGCGCCCGCGGCACCGTGGTCGGTCCGGTGATCTCGGAGGCGCACCGCGACCGGGTGGAGTCGTACGTCGAACTGGGCCGGAAGGAGGGCGCGCGGATCGCGTACGGCGGCGAGCGCCCGGTGGTCGGGACGGGCCGCGGCTTCTACGTGGCGCCGACCCTGCTGGTGGACTGCACGAACGACATGCGGGTGGTCCGGGAGGAGATCTTCGGTCCGGTCGTGGTGGTCGTGCCCTTCGACGGCGGGGAGGAGGAGGCGGTGGCGCTGGCCAACGACAGCGACTTCGGGCTGCTGTCCTACGTCTGGTCCGGGGACTCGGCGCGCGCCTTCCGCGTCGCGAAGCGACTGCGCGCGGGCGGGGTCGGGATCAACACCATCGGCCGGAACATGGAGGCGCCGTTCGGCGGCTTCAAACGCTCGGGCGTCGGACGCGACGTCGGCTCGTACGCCCTGCACGCGTACAGCGAGATCCAGTCGATCGTCTGGCCGGGCTGACCCCGGAGGCGGCCACGTCCCGGAAAATCCGCACGGGAAATCCGCACGGGAAAGTTTTGAATCGGGCATAACGGACAAGGCTGCGGTTTCCGCATTCCGGAAGGTTCGGCTCATTGCCTTGCGAAGGGCGAATGGTTGCCTGAATGAACCTTGCGATATGAGGGTGCATGCTCCATTGGTCGCGGGATTCCAAGGTAGTTGGATCTCTGGATTACCGGACTGAAACCCTCCGGATAAGGAAACCGCAGCGTCTAACGTCCCTACTCATGACACAGCTGGACGTTCGGCCGCGGGCCGCAGACACGGTGAGCGGCCCCCCCGAGGACGGCGTACGCGGCAAGGGTCTCGGCAAGGGCTCCGTCGGCCTCCTCGGCAGCGCCGTCATCGGCATCTCCACCGTCGCCCCGGTCTACTGCCTGACCTCCACCCTCGGCTCCACCGCCGGTGAGGTCGGCGTCCAGATGCCCGCCGTGTTCCTGGCCGGGTTCCTGCCCATGCTGCTCGTCGCCTTCGCCTACCGCGAGCTGAACAAGGCGATGCCCGACTGCGGCACCTCCTTCACCTGGACCGTCAAGGCCTTCGGGCCGCGCGTCGGCTGGATGTGCGGCTGGGGCCTGGTGATCGCCACGATCATCGTGCTCTCCAACCTGGCCGGCGTCGCCACCTCCTACTTCTGGCTCCTCGCCGGCGAGATCACCGGCAATCCGGCCATCGCTGCCCTGGACGACGACCAACTCGTCCACATCGCGACCTGCCTCAGCCTGATCGCCGTCGCCACCGCGATCAGCTACCGCGGGATGACCGCCACCAAGGGCATCCAGTACACCCTGGTCGGCCTCCAGCTCGTCGTGCTCGCCGTCTTCGTCGCCATGGCCTTCCAGAAGGCCTCCGCCGGGACCTTCGACACCGGGCTCGACTTCTCCTGGCAGTGGATGAACCCGTTCGCCGTCGGGTCCATGGCCTCCTTCACCGCCGGGCTCTCCCTCTCGATCTTCATGTACTGGGGCTGGGACGCCTGCCTGGCCACCAACGAGGAGACCACCGGCTCCGCCAAGACCCCCGGCCGCGCCTCGCTCATCGCGATGACCGTCCTGGTCGGCTCGTACCTGGCCACCGGCATCGTCGCCCAGATGGCCGTCGGCTCCGGCGACAAGGGCTTCGGCCTCGGCAACCCCGAGACCTCCGGCAACGTCTTCGCCGCCCTGGCCGGCCCGGTCATGGGCCCCGGCCTCGGCGTCCTCCTCTTCATCGCGGTCCTCGCTTCGGCGACGGCCTCCCTGCAGACGACCTTCATCCCGGTCGCCCGCACGGTGCTGGCCATGGCGACGTACGAGGCGCTGCCGCCCTCGTACGCGAAGGTCCACCCGAAGTTCAAGACCCCGGGCCGCGCCACCGTCATGGCGGGCGCCGCGACCGGCACCTTCTACACCGTGATGACCCTGATCAGCGAGAACGTCCTCACCGACACGATCTTCGCGCTCGGCCTGATGATCTGCTTCTACTACTCCCTGACGGCCTTCGCCTGCGCCTGGTACTTCCGCGCGGAGCTGCGCCGCTCGGCGCGCGACCTGCTGTTCAAGGGCGTCTTCCCGGTGGCGGGCGGGCTGCTCCTGGCCACCGTCTTCTGCAAGACCCTGATCGACATGTGGAACCCCACCTACGGCTCCGGCTCCACGGTCTTCGGCGTCGGCAGCGTGTTCGTCATCGGCGTGGGCCTGCTGCTCCTGGGCCTGGTCATCATGGCCGCCACCGAACGCCGCAGCCCGGCCTTCTTCCGCGGCCGCGTCCTGACCAGGGCGACCCCGGCCCTGGTGGTCAACGACTGAGCCCACCGGCCGGCTCCGTCTGTCCGGGCGTCCGTCACGACACCCCGCGCGGCGCCGTGACCCACGTCACATCCGACTCCTGTCAGCAATCGGAGCGCCGTCCCGTTCAAGGGGCACGCGAACGAGACAGGAGCACCGCCATGAAGCACCGCATCGTCGTACTCGGCGCCGGATACGCAGGGGCCTTCGCCGCCGGAAGCCTGGCCCGCAGGCTCTCCCCGGCCGACACCGAGATCACCGTCGTCAACGCCGATCCCGACTTCGTCGAGCGCCTGGACGCCCTGGGCGAGGGCGCCGCCGTGCTGGTCGTCGGGGAGGGGCTGACCGGCATCGAGACCGCCACCGAGCTCGCCGAATCCCGCCCCGGCCTCTCGGTCGCGCTCGCCGCCCGCGGTGAACTGGGCGCCCGGCTCGCCCCCAAGGCCCGCCGCCACCTGTGCCAGGCCTTCGACCGGCTGGGCATCACCGTCCACGAGCACACCGCCATCGAAGCCGTCGAGCCGACGCGGGCGATCGTCGACCGCGTCACCGGGGCGTCCGTACCGGCGGACGTGACCGTGTGGTCGGCCGGATTCGCCGTCCACCCCATCGCGGCCGCCAGCGGCCTGGAGGTCGCCGCGACCGGTCGGATCGTCGTCGACGCGACCATGCGCTCGGTCTCGCACCCGGACGTCTACGCCGCCGGTGACTGCGCCTACGCGATCGGGGCGAACGGTCTGCCCCTGCCCATGTCCTGCGCCTCGGCCGGCCTCACCACCATGCGGGCGACGGCCGCGATCGTCGCGCGCCTGACGGGCGGCGAGGTCCCGCGTGCCGAGCTGAAGTACCACGGCAACCACATCAGCCTCGGGCGGCGGGACGCGATCTTCCAGATGGTGGACGGGGACGCCCGGTCGAAGTCCTGGTACCTGGGCGGCCGGACCGCCTCGCGGCTCAAGTCGGCCGTGCTCAAGGGAGCCGGGTGGGGCATCGACCACCCGACCTTCGGCGTGCCGAAGCGCCGGCGCCGCCTGGCCGCCGCGGCCGACGGGCCCGCCGTGCCGGCCGCCGCATAGCGTGTGGCGCATGGACAGCATCGCCATCGACCGGTTCGAGGCCAGCCGGAACCGGCTGGCCTCGCTCGCGTACCGTCTGCTCGGCTCGGCCGCCGACGCCGAGGACGCCGTGCAGGACACGTTCCTGCGCTGGCAGGCCGCGGACCGCGAACGGGTCGAGGTGCCGGAAGCGTGGCTGACCAAGGTCGCCACCAACCTCTGCCTCGACCGGCTCCGCTCGGCGCGGGCGCGCCACGAGCGCACGGCGGGTGCCTGGCTGCCCGAGCCCCTGCTGGAGGGCGACCCGATGCTCGGCCCGGCCGACACATTCGAGCAGCGCGAATCGGTGTCCTTGGCCGTCCTGACCCTCATGGAGCGCCTCTCGCCGGTCGAGCGGGCCGCTTACGTCCTGCGCGAGGCCTTCTCGTACGCCCACGCCGAGATCGGCGCGATCCTCGACATCACCGAGTCCGCGAGTGCGCAGCACGTCCACCGGGCCCGACGCCGGGTCACCGCCGAGCGCCGCGGCGGCGCCGAGGTGGATCCCGCGTCCGCGCGCCGGATCGTCGAGGAGTTCCTGGCCGCCGCCATGTCGGGGCGCACCGAACGGCTGGTGGCGATGCTCACCGCCGACGTGACCGCGCTCTCGGACGGCAACGGGCTGGCCAGGCGCCTGCTGCGGTTCACGACACCCGAACGCGTCGCCTCGTACGTGCGGGCCGGTTTCAAGCCCACGGAGGCGAAGCGGCGGCTGGCCGGCGGCTCGCCCGTCTTCCACCTCGCGCGGGTCAACGGCTCCCCGGCCGTCCTCGCCGTCATCGAGGACCGGGTGGTGGGCGCCGTGACGTTCGAGGTCAGCGACGGGAAGATCGCGTCCCTGCGCGGTATCGCCGCCGCGGACCGGATCGCGCGCCTGGGCGCGGCCTGGCGCCGGTACGAGCCCGACGCGCCGGTCATCAGCGCTTGGTGAGCCGAGACACCGGAACCCCGGCCCGGGTCAGCGGAACCCCGGCCCGGGGCACCGGAATCCTGACCCCAGCCACCGGAATCCGGTGACCCGGGGGCTCCGGGGTCGTTGGGCCGGGCATGAACGCCATGAAACGCACCCTCGCCGCCCTGGTCCTCTCCGGCGGCGCCGCCCTCGCCCTCACCCCCGGGCTCGCCCAGGCCGCCGACCAGAGCCCGCCGCAGGGGACGCCGCTCACCACGCGGGTCGGCGAGATCGTCGACAACCCGAGCGGGACGGTCAAGGACGCCAAGACCGCCGTCGGCGTGGCCGCCGGAGTCGCCAAGACCTCGGCCCACGCCACCGACAGCTCCCTCGCGGGGACGGGCACGGCGCTGGACACCGGCCTGCCGAAGGCCCCCAAGGTGGGCGCCCAGGGCTGAGCCGGGCATCAGGTCAACCGGAAAACCGGTCGACCGGTCGCGCCGGCCCGGCGGTGACCAGGACCAGCGAGCTCTCCCGCGCCGCCGCGTCCCGGTGGGCGGCGTCCGACGCGGAGACGGCCCGGACCGCGTAGCGCCCCGTCCGCGAGCGCTACGCGGTCCCGGCCGTCTCCGCGTCGAGCGGTTTGATGAAGTAGATGTCCTCGTGCGGAGACGGGATGCCGGGGATGCGGGCGGTCTCGCGGTAGCCGTGGGCGGCGTAGAAGGCGGGCGCCTGGAAGCTGTACGTCGACACCGTGATCGTGCGGCAGCCCCGGCGGTGGGCCTCGGCCTCGGCGGCGGCCAGCAGCTTGCCGCCCCAGCCCTCGTGGCGGTGTGCGTGGTCGACCCAGAGGAGTTCGATACCGGCGCAGTCGCCCCAGGTCCAGGCGGTGAGGCCGCCGACCAGGGCGCCGTCCGGGGCGCTGACCCGGACCGTGAAGTCGCCGCGGTCGTGCCCTCCGGCCGCCCGGGTGTTGAAGGCCGTCAGCTCTTCTCCGAGGCGTTCCGCCAGTTCGGTGTCGGGGCCGTTGATGTGGAGACTCGTCATGCGCCCAGTGTGCGGGCCGCTTGACCCTCGACCTGGTGGAGGTCTCAGAGTCGTGGACGTGGAGAGCGAGATGCGCAGCATCGGCGAGATGGGCCGGGACAGCGGACTGGGCGTGAGCGCGCTCCGGTTCTACGACCGGGCGGCCGTACTGGTGCCCGCCCGGGTGGATCCGGCGACCGGATACCGGTGGTACGGGCCCGAACAGCTCGGCGAGGCGCGGCTGCTGGCCCGGCTGCGGCGGGCCGGGATGCCGATCGCGGACATCCGGCTGGTGCTGGCGGGCTGGTCCGGCGGTGACACCGGCCTGGTGCCCCGGCTGCTCGACGGCCATCTGCGGCGGCTGGAGAGCGGCCTGGCGGATGCGCGCACCGAGTTCTCCGCGGTACGAGCCCTACTCGCGCACAAGGAGACCACCATGACCACCACCACCGTCACCGCCCGCCTGACCGTGCCCGCCGCGGAGTTCGCGGCCGCCCTCGACGCCGTCCGCTTCGCCGCCGGGCGCGACCCCGAGCTGCCGGGGCTCGGCGGGGTCCTGTTCGACATCGAGGACCAGGAGCTGCATGTCGTGGCGACCGACCGCTACCGGATGGCCATCGCCCGCGCCGCCACCACCGGCCACGGCGGCGCCCGGGTCCGGGTGACCGTGCCCACCCCGCTCGTCGACGCGATGCGCGCCCTGCTGGCCGACAGCACCGCCCCCGCCCGGCTCACCGTGGCGGGGGACCGGGTGGAGCTGGAAACCCAGGACCGCGAGGTCGCCGGGCTGGGGCTCGGCGAGGACTACCCCGACTACCGCCGCCTGACCCGGCTCCCCGAGGGCCGCCGCATCCCCCTCGACGTCCCGGCCCTGCGTCGGGCCCTCGCCGACCACGACGAGGACGTGTGCACCCTGGTCCTGACCGACACGGTGACCGTCGCGGGGGGCGCCGGGGCCGGCGAGCGCGGTGGCGAGCACGACTCCCCGGGCGACCGGGTGGGTGTCAACCCCGCCTTCCTCCTGGACGCCCTGGACGCCCTGGCCGCCGACGAACTCCTCCTGGAGTACGTCGGCCCCAAGGCCCCCCTCGTGATCCTGCACCCCGGCACCGAGGACAGCTTCTCGCTCCTGATGCCGGTCAGCCTGGACGCGTGACCCGGGGCGTGCCCCTGGGGGAGCGGAGGGCGGGGCTCCGGGTCCCGTCAGGGTGATCACCCATGGGCAACCACCCTCCTGGCCAGCAGAGTTGGCGTCGTCGCGGAAAGCCCACGCCTCTCCTGGAGCCCCCATGCGTACGTTCCGCGCCTCCGCGACCTCCGCGAACCTCCGCGACCTCCTGTCCCGGCTCCCGGACGACGTCACCGAACCGGTCACATGCGTTCTTCGGGATCCGTCATAGGTGTGCAGGCAGCAACGCGAGGGCGCCGAAACGAAGCGCCCCGAGGCGAAGGTGAAGGAGAACTGCCATGGACGCTCGTCCGACCGTCACGAAGACCCTGACCGAGCAGACCGTCGGTTCGCGGATGTCCGACCCGACGGAGCTGATCCCGGAGCTGGCGACCATCGGGGGCGCGCTGTACAAGGCGACGGGCAACCGGTCGGTGCCGCGCACCACGATGGGGCTGATCCACCTGAGGGCGGGCCAGATCGTCGGCAACACCTACCTGACGCTCATGCACTCGAGCCTGCTGCGCAAGGCGGGCGAGTCCGAGGAGCGCATCGCGGCCGTGGCGTCCTGGAGGGACGCGACACTCTTCACCGAGGCCGAGCGGCTGGCGCTGGAACTGGTGGAGGCCGTGATCCTCCCGAACCCCCAGGGAGAGCGCGTCTCCGACGAGCTGTACGCACGGGTGGCCAAGCAGTACGACCCGAAGGCACTGGCGACCCTGACGGTCGCGATCGGCCAGGTGAACTTCTTCACCGCCCTGGCGGTGGTGGGCAAGCCACTGGCGGGCCGAGCCCCTGCGGAGCAGTGGACGTGAGCAACCCGGCTTTGCCGAACCCGGCTTCGCCGGGCGCGGCTTCGCCGCGAAGGCCCGCGCTTCGAGCGTCCGGGGTCGGGGAGGTGCCCGGGGGCTGCCCGCCAGTTCAACTGTCTCTTCGTGCCGAGCCGCACTGTCAAGGGCGCTCCCTGCGGTCGCGTCGCTGCGCGATGGCCTGCGG
>NZ_JBEOXE010000124.1:0-10231 GCF_040296485.1 Streptomyces sp. NPDC002138
GGGCAGTGTGCTGGCCGAGCGGGCGGGCTTCCCGGTGATGGGGGTGGTGCTCGGCGGGCTGCTGCTGGGGCGGGCGCCATGGCGTGTGCCTCGGGCCCGGCGACGTACCCCATGGCGGGGGCGGCCGGCGCGGGCTGCGCGACCGGGGGCGCCACCGGGGCGGGAGCCGTGTACACCGGCGGGGGCACCGCGGCGGGCAGCGATGCGGGAGCTCCGGCGCCGACGCCGCCGCCGGCAGCCGCGAAGGCGGCTCCGCCGCGCTCCAGCCGGTCCAGGCGGGCCTGGAAGGACCGCTCGTCGTCGAAGGCGGCGGGCAGCAGCACCCGGGCGCAGATCAGCTCCAGCTGGAGCCGCGGCGAGGTCGCCCCCCGCATCTCGGTCAGCCCGGTGTTGACCAGGTCGGCGGCCCGGCTCAGCTCGGCGGCCCCGAACACGGAGGCCTGGGCCTGCATCCGCTCGACCACATCGGCGGGAGCGTCGATCAGCCCCTTCTCCCCGGCGTCCGGCACGGCGGCCAGGATCACCAGGTCGCGCAGCCGCTCCAGCAGGTCGGCGACGAACCGCCGCGGATCGTTGCCCCCCTCGACCACGCGGTCCACGACCTCGAAGGCCGCGGCCCCGTCCCCGGCCGCGAAGGCGTCCACGACGGAGTCGAGCAGCGACCCGTCCGTGTAACCGAGCAGCGAGGTGGCCATGGCATACGTCACACCGTCGGAGGCGGCGCCCGCGAGCAGCTGGTCCATGACGGACATCGAGTCACGCACCGATCCGGCGCCGGCCCGCACGACGAGCGGCAGCACGCCGTCCTCGACGGTCGCGCCCTCGCGGCCGCAGACCTCGGCGAGGTAGTCGCGCAGCGTGCCGGGCGGGACCAGCCGGAAGGGGTAGTGGTGCGTGCGCGACCGGATCGTCCCGATGACCTTCTCGGGCTCGGTGGTCGCGAAGATGAACTTGAGGTGCTCCGGCGGCTCCTCGACCACCTTCAGCAGGGCGTTGAAGCCCGCCGAGGTGACCATGTGCGCCTCATCGATGATGTAGATCTTGTACCGGCTCGACGCGGGCCCGAAGAATGCCTTTTCCCGCAGGTCACGGGCGTCGTCCACGCCACCGTGCGAGGCGGCGTCGATCTCGATGACGTCGATGGAACCCGGCCCGTTGCGCGCGAGGTCCCGGCAGGACTGGCACTCCCCGCAGGGAGTGGGCGTGGGGCCCTGCTCACAGTTCAGACAGCGCGCCAGGATGCGGGCGCTGGTGGTCTTGCCGCACCCCCGGGGCCCGCTGAACAGGTACGCGTGATTGACCCGGTTGTTGCGCAGGGCCTGCATCAGCGGGGCAGTGACATGCTCCTGCCCGATGACCTCGGCGAACGATTCGGGGCGATAGCGGCGGTACAGCGCAAGGGACGACACACTCACGAGGTTATCCGGGCCCGCCGACAACGCGACGCAGACGACCCTGCCCCGGAACGCAAAGCGCCCCCCACGCACCCACCAGAGCCCACTTACCCTTGCTGCCTTCCGGCCCTGGGGGAGTTGGGTGAGATAGCGCCACGTGAGGGGCTGGCCCCAGCGTAGCGGATGAACGGCCCGGGTATCGAGCCACCCCCCACCCGGATCCTCCGCGGACGATCACGTTCGCGAGCACCCCCCAACGTCTTGTATTGTTCGTCGCGGAGGATTCGCCTAGTGGCCTAGGGCGCACGCTTGGAAAGCGTGTTGGGGGCAACCCCTCACGAGTTCGAATCTCGTATCCTCCGCCATTGCTCTCACCGGGCAATACGTTGAAGGGCCCCGCAGCTTGCTGCGGGGCCCTTCGGCGTTCCCGGGCCCGGCGGGCCGTGGGCCGGCCCTGTGGCAGGCCCTGTGCGGGCCTGTGCCGGTCGGGGGCGGGTTACCAGAGGTTGACGCCGTCGCCGGCCGGAGGGGCCGTCTCCTCCGGGGCGAGCGCGGGCTGGCAGGTGAAGCCGAGCCGGGTCAGCGCCCTGACGACCTCGTTGGCGGTGAAGTCACGCGGGTCCTGGCGGGTGATGACCTGGCCGACCTGCTTGACCGGGTACACCCGGCGGCCGATGGTCACCGACGCGACGGAGGCGACGGTGATCGGCTGGGGTGCGACGCCCTTCATGGATGCCTCCACTTCGCTCTTGCTCAGGTCGAAGGGGAAGCGGGCGATCACAAGGCGCATGGTGGTACCTCCTCGGGGCGGAAGCGACCCTGTCCGGCGTTCCGGTCAGGGGTTCTGCGGGTGACGCGGGTGGTGCTGGTGGTGCAGGTGGTTCACGCGGCCCGGCCGCCCGGTGCGGCGGCCCCGGCCGGCGGGCGGCGGACCGCGTCGGCGTCGGCGCCGGTCCCCGTCCTCGGGATGTGCGCGCTGAGCGGCGGCTGTGGAGGCGGTGGCGGCTGCGGGGAGTACTCCACCGGGTCGCGCAGGTAGCGGCGTACCACCTGGTCCACCTCATGGTCCAGGACGGCGGAGAACAGCATCCGCTGCCCGCCGGGGCCCACCGCGTCCAGCAGGGCGGTGACCCGCGGCAGCAGGCCCAGGTCCGCCATCCGGTCGGCGCCGTCGAGCACGACCACCCGCACGGCGTCCAGTTCGCAGTCGCCGCGCCGCACGAGGTCGCCCAGTCGTCCGGGCGTGGCGATGACGATCTCGACCCCGTCCCGCAGGGTGGCGGCCTGGCGGCGGGAGGAGGCTCCGCCCACGGCGGTGGCGAGCCGGAGCTCCAGCGACCGTGCGTAGGGGGCCAGTTCGGCGGCGAGCCGGTCGGCGAGGTCCCGCGTGGGAACGAGTACGAGGGCCAGCGGCCGCCGCGCTTCGGCCCGGTGCCCGGCGGTGCGCGCCAGCAACGACAGGCCGAAGGCAAGGGTCTCGCCGGAGTCGGTGCGGTCCCGGCCCAGAACGTCCCGGCCGGCCAGCGAGTCCGGCAGCGTGGCCGTCTGCACCGGGAAGGGAAGGGTGATGCGGTTCGCGATCAGCGCGGCCACCAGCGGCGCGGGGAGACCGAGCGCCGTGAAGGTGCTGTTCGTGTCCGTGGTGCGGTCCATGAAGAACCCTCCTGGTACGACACGTCGCGGAGAGCGGGGGAAACGAACCGGGGCCCGCACCCCAAGGTGCGGGCCCCGGCGAAGTCGCCTCGGCGATCAGGCGGTGACGATGTTCTCCGCCTGCGGGCCCTTGGGGCCCTGCGTCACGTCGAACGAAACCTTCTGACCCTCCTGGAGCTCGCGGAAGCCCTGGGAAGCGATGTTCGAGTAGTGGGCGAAGACGTCGGCGCCGCCGCCGTCCTGAGCGATGAAGCCGAAGCCCTTTTCAGCGTTGAACCACTTCACGGTGCCAGTAGCCATGTCAAATCTCCTTCAAACGGGGCAGTTCCGGGGGCCGCACTGTGCGAGCCCCGCGTCGCCGCGATGATTGCCCCGTACCGGAAAGCACCGGAAACAAAAAGCGCGTCCGCCGGCTAGAACACCAGGTCGGAAGCGCTTGTCGTTTTTTGGGAACCACAACTGCAACTGAATCGACAGTACCACGCCCTTGACCGGCGGCGCTGTGAGTCAGTTATTCGAATTCACCCCTGTCGCAGGCCCCTTGAACATAGTTTCTGTATCCGCGATAGCAGATATTTCGCCAGTCCGCCGCAGCTCCTCGTTCCTGCGCAGGGCCTCGTCCAACTGGCCCTCCAGCGTGACGATCCGGCACGCCGCGCCCACCGGCGCGCCCTGGTCCACCAGCTCCCTGGCCCGTGCTGCGATGCGGAGTTGGCAGGGGGAGTAACGGCGGTGGCCGCCCTCGGAACGCAGGGGAGTGATCACCTTCGCCTCGCCCAGGGCGCGCAGGAAGGCGGGAGTGGCACTGATCATCTCCGCGCCCGGCCCCTCGTGTACGCCGGGTGGTCGTCGTCATCGAAATGGCCGGTGGGCGGGGGCCGAGGATCGGATGTCACGGAGACCTTTCCCGGTCGGACCGGCCGGAAATCTCCGATCGGCCCAGGAAACTGGCGGGATTGCCAAATAAAGTCTACTGCGGCCGCGACAGCTATTCTCGCCCCGTCGAACAGCCGATCCCGATCGCCCGCTACAGTGCGGGCGTGCCGTCGTACTCGATCGGGCAGGCCGCGAACCTGCTGGGCGTCAGCCCGGAAACCGTCCGCCGCTGGACGGACAGCGGACGCCTGTCCGCTTCCCGGCCGCTCGACGGCGGGGGAGCCGCCGGCGGGGCGCGGGTCATCGACGGGGTCGTCCTCGCCGCGTTCGCCAAGGACCGGGCGGCCGGACTGCACCCGGTGCCCGACGGCGGGGTGGCCACCTCGGTGCGCAACTCCTTCGCCGGGATCGTCACCGGCCTGCGCGTGGACGAGGTGGCGGCGCAGGTGGAGATCCAGTCGGGCCCGCACCGCGTGGTGTCCGTGATCACCCGGGAGTCGGTCGACGAACTGGGCATCGAGGTCGGGGTGACCGTCACGGCCCGGGTGAAGTCCACGAACGTCCACATCGACCTCGCGCCGTAGGTCCCGGCGGGGCCCCGGCGCCCCCAGCGGGCTCACCCGCAGCGCAGCGCCGCGTACAGGTCCAGCTTGTGGTCCAGCCGGGACAGATCCCGCCCGGTCAGCGCCTCCACCCGTTCGATGCGGTAGTGCACGGTGTTGACGTGCAGGTGCAGGGCCTCGGCCGTGCGCGCCCAGGAGCAGTTGTGGGCCAGGAAGACCTCCAGGGTCTCCCGCAGCATCCCGTCCCCGAGCGCCCCCAGCGTGCGCACCCCGAACACCGACCTGACCTCGGCCGGTACGCCCGCCAGCAGCGCGGCCAGGGTGTCCAGCTGCTCGATCACCCGGACCGGAGCCCCGGCCCCCGCCGCGGTCAGCGCGAACCGGGCCTGGTTCAGCGAGGCCCGCAGGTCCTCCGGGCCCGCCGCCGGCGCGCCCACCCCCACGCGCAGCTCCGCCTCGGGGCGGCAGGCCTGGAGCAGCGGCCACAGCCCCCGCAGCTCCGCGCCCACGTCCACCCCGGGGTCCCGCTCCTCGTGGAGCACCGCGACCGCCTCCCCGACCGCCGCCGTCACCCCCAGGTGCCCGAGCGCCTCGGCCAGCGCGTCCCCGGAGGTCGCGACGAGCACCCGGTACGGCCCGCCCGAAGGCAGCCCGGCCGCGGCCAGCGCGTCCTCCAGCGCCCCGGGGTCGGCGCCCGCCCCGCCCTCCATCAGGGCGACCAGCTCGCCGGCCGCCGCCCGCTCGGCCGCGGTCCGCCGGGCCTGCCCGTCCCGGTACTGGGCCAGCACCTCGGCGATCTCGTGCAGCACCCGCGGCGGAGCCGCGTCCGCGTCCGGCAGGTGCAGCCGCCAGGCGTCGTACGGCGTGCTGTCGGCCTCGATGGTGAGCGAGACCCCGCCGAGCGCGCCCGCCCCGCGCTGGGCCGGGATGGCGGGCGCGGACGGCGTACGGGCGATCGTGCGCCCGCTCGCGGTCAGCAGGTAGCAGGGCACGCGCCCCAGGTGCGCACACGCCCGGTCCAGCAGCTCGGCCGGGCCCGCTCCGCGCTCCAGCAGCCCGCTCAGCTCGCTGCGCACGTTCTCCGGCAGCGCGAAGAGCCGGGTCGGGCGGCGGCTCAGATCCCCCCACTGGCGCAGGTACACCGCCTCCGTCACGGCCCGGAAGCTGGTCCGCGCGGGCACCGCCACGATCGGCACCCGGCGCGCCCGGCAGGCCGCGACCAGCTCGTCCGGGACCCGGCCGTGCGTCTCCTCACCGGCGAGCAGGGCGGTGGCCCCGGCGTCCGCGAGCGCGGCGACGAACCGGTCGGCCTTGCCGAGGTCCCCCTCCGCCCACCAGACCAGCCCGCTGAGCACCAGCTCCCCCGGGCGCAGGAAACGGCCCGGGTCCTCCAGGTCGGTGGCGGTGACCCCGCTGACCTCCTGGCCGAGAAGGGCATCCTCGCCCCAGAGCAGGGTGAGGCCGAGGTTTTCGGACTGGAGCAGGTCGAGGACGTGCATGGCAGGGACTCCTTGCGGCGGGTGGCAGCCCACATTCGCCAGGCGAATACATGAAGATCCATCGTAAATGCAAGGGCAAGCACCTCATAGGCCTCTTGATTGATTCACCAGTGCGGCCCCGCCGGGGCCCCCGCGAAGATGCAAGCCGCCTCCGAGTGAGACCCGCACACTTACCAGCTGCATGGTGAGATGCGCCTCGCAGATGAGTTTTCGCCACGGCCGCGCCCGGGCATGACCTCCGCATGGCCGAACTCATGCTGCACGGAGACCTGGACCACCCGGCGACCCTCAGCGTCGCGGACCTGCGGGAGTGGCGGGCTACGTCAGCGCGGTCACCCACGTGTGGTTCGGCGCGCTGACGGCGCCGAACCTGGGCGGCTGAGCGGGCGGCCCGGGTCGGCGGGCCGGGTCGGCGGAGCCGGTCCCCGCCGAGCAGTTACCGGCCGGTAGTTCCGGCGGTAGCGTGACGTCCGAGAGACGTGAGCCAGCCGCGAAGGATCGGAAGTGCCATGCCCCGCACGTTCAGCGTGTCCGACAGCATTCACATCGGTGTCAGCCCGGCCACCGCCTACCGGCAGGTCTCGGACCCCGCCCTCATGGGGAGCTGGAGCCCGGAGAACCTGGGCGCGACCCTGCGCGGCGACCGCCGGGACGCCGCGTACGTCGGCCTCGCCTTCGACGGCCACAACAAGCGCGGCCCGTTCCGCTGGACCACGCGCTGCACGGTCACGGCAGCCGACGCGGAGCGGCTCTTCCGCTTCCGGGTCCACGCCATCGGGCTCACCCGCCCCCGGCTGCCGGGACCCATCGCCACCTGGGAGTACCGGTTCGAGGACGCCGAGGGGGGCACGCGGGTGACGGAGACCTGGACCGACGACCGGCGGTCCTGGCCCGACCCCGTGGCGAACGCCTTCGACCGGGTGGCGACGCGCGGGCACACCTTCGCCGACTTCCAGCGGCGCAACATCCGTACGACCCTGCGCAATCTCAAGGCGGCGCTCGAGGCGGCCGGGGACGCGGGGTAGCCGAGGCGGCAGCCGGTGCCGCGCCGCCTCGGCTCAGCTCAGCCGGCTCAGCTCAGCTCAGCTGGGGCATCTCTCCCACCCGCGTCGTGACGTCGATCAGGGCGAAGGCCGCGCCCTGGGGGTCCGCGACCGCGGCGAAGCGGCCGAAGGGGCTGTCCATCGGCCCGAAGTGGAGCGTTCCGCCGAGTTCCGTGGCCTTGGCGACGGCCGCGTCACAGTCCGGGACCGTGAGGTAGACCTGTACGTACGACGGGATCTCCAGCGGGAATTCGGGGCCCATCTTCATGCGGCCCAGCACCGGGTGGTCCGGGCCGCCCACGCTGAAGACCTTGAAGTCCATGCCGGCGGCCTCCGGGCTGTCGCCGAGGTCGACCTGGTGCGAGGTGTAGGGGAACACCTTCGGCAGGAAGGCGTCCGCCGCGGCCGGGTCCCGGCTGAAGACCTCCGCCCAGCAGTACGCGCCCGGCTCCCCGACCTTCTCGAAGCCCTTGTGGTCCCCCGGCTGCCAGATGCCGAAGACCGCGCCGCTCGGCTCCTTGGCCAGCGCCATCGTGCCGAAGCTGCCGACCTGCATCGGTTCCATCAGCACCTCGCCGCCCGCCTCCCTGATCTTCCCGGCGGTCGCGGCCGCGTCGGGCGAGGCGAAGTACAGGCACCACTGCGAGGTCCCCTCCTGACCCGGCATCGGCGGCACGACGGCCGCCACGGCCTTCCCGTCGGCGTAGGCCTGCGTGTAGTTGCCGTACTCGCTGGACGACTCACCGAAGGTCCAGCCCAGCACCTCGCCGTAGAAGCGCTTGGCGCCCTCCACGTCGCTGAACATCGCGTCCATCCAGCACGGGGCGCCTTCCGGGAAATCAGCCATGATCATCTACTCCTGAGTCGGTACGCCCGAGTCGGTCCGACAGCCGTGCGGGCACTCTCCCCACGCTAGGCGCGCCGTGTCGCGCCCGCGCGCGGAGCACCCCCGCGCGGGACGCTGGGGGCATGGACATCACGATGCGGCTCGCCCAGCAGCCGGAAGCGGACGCGCTGCTCGCGCGCAGCCCCCTCGCCGCGCTCGTCGGCATGCTGCTGGACCAGCAGGTTCCGATGGAGTGGGCGTTCTCCGGGCCGTACACGATCGCCCGGCGGCTGGGGGCGGACGATCTGGACGCGCACGCCATCGCCGCCCACGACCCGGACGCCTTCGCGGCGCTGCTGTCGGAGAAACCGGCCGTGCACCGCTATCCGGCGGCGATGGCGAAGCGGGTGCAGCAGCTGTGCGCGTACCTGGTGGAGCACTACGACGGGGACGCGGCCGCGGTGTGGACCGGCGTCGGGACCGGGGCCGAGCTGCTCGCGCGCCTGGAGGCGCTGCCGGGCTTCGGCGAGCAGAAGGCCCGGATCTTCCTCGCGCTGCTGGGCAAGCGGCTCGGCGTACGGCCGAAGGGGTGGCGGGAGGCGGCCGGCGGGTACGGCGCGGCCGGGGTGTACCGGTCCGCCGCCGACATCACCGGGCCGGAGTCGCTCGCGAAGGTGCGGGCGCACAAGCAGGAGATGAAGGCGGCCGCCAAGGCGAAGAAGACCGACTGAATTGACCGGGAAATCATGGGCGTGATTGGCCCATGAACCCGGTCAACAGCCGCCCTAGAGTAGGGGACATGAACACCGAGACCGCACAGCGCGCCCCGCACCTCACCCGCTCCGCCACCGCCGAGGCCATCTCCGACGCCCCCGGCAGCCTGATCACCCTGCTCGCCGACTCCGACACCACCGGCGGCGCGCTGACCTGCAACACCGCGGTGTTCGAGGAGGGCGCGGCCGGGGCGCCGGTGCACTTCCACACCAAGGCGACCGAGTTCTTCTTCGTGACCTCGGGGCAGCTCGACGTGCTCGTCGACGACGAGGTCCAGACCCTCGGCAAGGGCGACTTCCTCGCCGTGCCGCCCGGCGTCAAGCACGCCTTCGCGCCCGCCGCCGGGCACACCGCCGAGGTGCTCGTCGGTTTCACGCCGGGCATGGGCCGCTTCGACTACTACCGGCTGCTCGGCCGGGTCAACGCGGGCGAGGCCACCGTCCAGGACATCAAGGACTCCTCGCCCGTGTACGACAACCACTACGCCGAGAGCGCCGCCTGGAGCGGCCGCCGGCGCAGCGCCGAGCCGTAGATCTCGTCGGCGTCGAGGCGGCGCAGCTCTTCCGCGATCAGCTCGGCGTTGCTGCGGATCTTCAGCGCGACGGTACGGTCCGGACTCCCCGGCAGCACCAGCGTGGCCAGCGCCCCCTTGGGCCGGTCCACGCGGATCTCGCCGCCGGTGGTCTCCAGCCGGACCCGGGTGATGACCGGGCCCTCCGTCGTCACGCGGGCGAAGGGCACCCCCAGCCGGTCCTCCAGCCAGCGGGCCAGCAGCTCGGCACTCGGATTGTCGGCCTCGCTCTCGACGGCCCCACCCGTCACCGGCAGCGGCTTCTGATCCAGGGCCGCGGCCAGCAGGGCCCGCCAGGGGGTCAGCCGGGTCCACGCGAGATCGGTGTCCCCGGGGGCGTACACGGCGGCGCGCTCGTCCAGGATCGCGACCGGATCCAGCGCCGACTGGGCGTCGGTGATCCGGCGCTTGGCCAGCGCGCCCAGCGGGTCCCGGGCCGGATCCGCGGGAGCGTCGGCGGGCCACCAGGCCACCACGGGCGCGTCCGGCACCAGCAGCGGCAGCACCACGGGGCCCGGGTGTCCAGTCAGTTCGCCGTGCAGCCGCAGCAGTACGACCTCCCCGCTGCCCGCGTCGGAGCCGACCCGCAGCTCCGCGTCGAGCCGGGTCTGGCGCAGCTTGTGCGGGCCGCGCGAGGTGCGCTTGATGACCGCGATGATCCGGCAGGGGTGCTCGCGCGAGGCCTCGGAGGCCGCGCGGACGGCGTCGTAGGCGTTCTCCTCGTCGGTGACCACGACCAGGGTCAGGACGAGTCCCATGGTCGGGCTGCCGACGGCGCGCCGGGCCTCCAGGAGGGCCCGGTTGACCTGGCTGGACGTGGTGTCGGTGAGTTCGGTCCGCATCCCAGGAGTCTCTCAGCGTCCGGTACGGCGGCGTCACCCGGATGGCTGGATTCCCCCTGGAGGCCGCGCCCCGGGCCACCAGAACCCCGGGGCGACCTAGGGGGTGTCTGACGGATGTCCGCGGCGTCGCGGCGCCCGGCACGCGCTCTCGCCGCACCGACCGAAAACCCGAGTACGTCCAGTACACGGG
>NZ_JBEOXE010000125.1:0-9915 GCF_040296485.1 Streptomyces sp. NPDC002138
GCGGCGTCGGCCGCATGATCCAGATGGCTCGATCCAACCTGCGCAACGTGCCGCGACCTTGAGCGGGAGGGGCCCCGCGCCTCAAACGCCGGCGAGGCTGGGTCGGCCCGGCCAGGGCCGAGACGGCTCGGCTGGGATTGCCCGGCGAGGCTGGGTCTGCCCGGCAGGGTTACGGTTGGGGTTCGAAGTCCCAGTACGGGCGGACTCGTTGGCGGGCCGAGACCGTGTGGACGTGCTGCGTGCCCAGGGTCCGGGTCAGGGCCTTGAGCGCGTCGTCCTCGTTCTTGCGGGACTCGTCCATGTGCTGGAGCGCCCGCAGATCCGCGGCCAGCGCGATCTGGGCACTCAGTGACATCGGGTGGTCGGGACCCAGCACCTGCTCCGCCATCCGCAGCGTGTCCCGGCTCAACTGCACCGCATCGTCGAGCTGCCCCGTGATGTTCCGGCACCCCGCCGCGTTCAGCGCGCTGCCCAGCGCCCAGGGATGCCGCTCCCCGAGCGCGTTCCGCATCCCGACCAGCGCCTGCTCGCACAGGCTCAGGGCCTCCTCGCGCTCCCCCTGCGCCCGCAGCACCAGGCCGAGGTTGCCGACCGTACCGATGCTGTACGGATGGGCCAGCCCCAGCTGGGACTGGTAGCCCCGGACCACCGCCTCGGAGATCCGCCGCGCCTCCTCGACGTCCCCGTACTCCCGCAGGTAGGTCGCGTAGTCGGAGGCGACCATCAGCGTCCAGGGGTAGTCGGCGCCGAAGGCCCGGGTGGCGCGTTCCCACACGGTCCGCAGCCGGGTGCCCGCGCCGGGGATGTCCCCCGACCGGCGCAGGCACAGCCCGAGGTTGTGCTCGGCGCGCAGGGTCTGGGGGTGGTTGACGCCCAGGATCTGGTTGTTGAGCTTGACGCCCTGCTCCTGGCGGGTCTGCGCCTCCCGGTAGCGCCCCATCAGCCGCAGGCCCATGGCGCAGGCGATGCCGGAGGAGAGGGTGGAGATGTGGTGGGGGCGCAGCACCCGCTCGCGGCGGCGCAGGGTCTCCAGGTCGAGGTCGTACGCCTCTTGGTAGCGGCCCAGCAGCCGGTAGGTGGCCGCGAGGTTGTTCTGCGCGTTGAGGGTGGTGGAGTCGTCCTCGCCGAGGAGTTCGCGGTAGGTGGCGAGGCAGTGTTCGAAGAGCGCGCGGGCCGGTTCGAACTTGGCGATGCACAGCAGGACCCCGCCGTACGCGCTGGTGGCCCGCAGGGTCTCCAGGTCGCGTTCGCCGCGCTCGGCCACGAGCCGGTCCGCGACGGCCTTGGTGAGGGCCTCGGCGCGCCGGAACAGGCCGAGGTTGCGCAGCGCTCCGCCGTACTGGTAGCTCAGCTCGCGCACCCGGTCGTGGTCCTCGCCGAGCATGGACCGCCAGGCCGCGTCGGTCTGTTCGCACAGCCGCAGGCAGGTGCGGTACTCCCCGGCCAGGATCAGATAGCGCAGGCAGCTCAGCAGGAAGGCCTGGATGCGCGGGTTGGTGCTGGTGAGCACTCCGGCGGTCTCGAGGTGCGGGATGAGCTCGGCGTACCTCGGCCAGAGCCGGGAGTCGGAGGGCCGCCCGGGGTCGGCCGCGGCGAGGACCTGGCGCACGGCGCGGGAGAGCGGTTCGGCCTCGTCCTCGGAGAGGTTCTCGCGGACGATGCCGTGGACCATCCGGTGCAGCTGGACGGTCTCCAGGCCGCCGCCGCCCTCTTCGACGGGCAGGTCGGAGTACTCCAGGCGGACGACGGAGAACTGCACGAGCTTGTTGAGGGCCGCGTTCCAGCGGATCTGGTCGTTGATGAGCCCGGCGAGCTGCTCGGGTACGTCGTCCGCGGGGAACTCGCCGAGCAGCCGCAGCGGGACCGGGCCGGGCGCGAAGAAGACGAAGAGGCGCAGCAGGGCCAGGGCGTCGGGGAAGTTCTCCCGGACGTTGTTGAGCAGTATCGCGAGCGCGGTCGGGAAGGGCAGCGGGTAGTCGTCGGAGACGGCGACGGCTTCCCGTGAGTCGAGCCTGCGCCGCAGCAGCGCGAGGTAATCGCCCACGCTCAGAGGGGAGTCGGCGAGCCAGCCCGCGGTCTGGTCGAGGGCGAGCGGGTAGTCCTCCAGGGCCTCGGCGAGCTGGTCGGCCTCGTCGCCGGTCAGGCGCCGGGCCCGGCGGCGGATGAAGGTGATGGACTCGGGGCGGGCGTAGAGCGGGACTTCGACCAGGCTGGTGTGCCGGTTGCCCCATTCGCGGTTGCGGGAGGTGATGATGACGTCGCCCGCGCCGCCGGGCAGCAGGTCGGTCAGGTCGTCGGGGTTGTCGCAGCCGTCGAAGATCATCAGCCAGCGGCTGAACGGGGAGCCGCGGCGCAGCGCTTCGAGGACGGCGCGGATCTGCTCGCCGTAACTGCCCGCGCCGAGCGGCAGGCCGAGGGCGGGCGCGAGGTCGGCGAGCCGCTCGCGCAGGGTGGGCCGGTCCTCGGCGGGCACCCACCACACGACGTCGTACTCGGAGGCGAAGCGGTAGGCGTACTCGGTGGCGACCTGGGTCTTGCCGACGCCGGAGAGGCCGAGCAGGGTGACGGTCGCGGCGCCGGGCGGGGCCTCGGTGAGGGCGGCGCGGAGCTTGCCGATGACGTCGTTGCGGCCGGTGAAGCGGGGGTTGCGGCGCGGGACGCGGCCCCAGATCTCGGGCGGGTCGTTGGGGAAGCGCGGGCCGCGGCGGCCGGTCTCGGTGCCGATCCGCTCGGTGGGCAGCTCCAGCCTGCGCAGCACCCGGTATTCGGCCTCGTAGGCGTCCAGGCCCCACAGATCGGTCTTCTCCAGCGCGGCGACGGCGCTGGGCAGCGGGGCGTCGGTCAAGCAGACGGCGGCGAACCGGTCGGGGTGGTCGGCGGTGACGGTGCGCAGGGCCGCGTTCCACTCCTCGTCGGTGTGGGTGCCCGCGGAGAAGTACCGCTCGCTGAGGACGACCAGGACCCGGCCGCCGCCGCGGGCGAGGTCGTCGAGGGCCTCGGTCAGCCCGGGGCTGTTCTGCGGGTCCCAGCGCTGGAGGGCGACGCGGTGGCCGTGTTCCTCCAGCCGGTGGGCGATCCACACGGCCCAGGGGCGGTTGAATCCCGCGAAGCTGATGACGAAGCGCTGCGGCTGCGCGGCTGTGTCGCGGTCGTGCCGACTACCGGTGGTCATGCGGCCGTCTCCCTGGAATCCGGGCGGTGGACGGGGTTGAAAAGGTACCGCAGGTGACGGGTCCTCAGCCCGTGTCAGGACGCGGTGAATGCGGCGAGTTCGGGGTGTTCCCCGCACCAGGCGCGGCGCTCGTGGTCGACGGTCCGGCGGGCGGTGGCGTACTGGTCGCCGGGGGGCGGCAGGTCGTCCATGGCCCGTTCGGCGGTGGCCATTCCGGCGGTGAACTCCCGCCCGGTGACGGTGAGTTCGCGGGCCGCCTGGAGCACGGGCAGGACGGCGGCCACCTGGGCCCGGCACCGGGCGTGCCGCGCCCAGGCGCCGCGGGCGCCGTAGAGGGCGGCGCGCTGCCAGTAGCCCGCCAGGGCCAGGTGGGCGTACGCGCCGTGCAGGAGTCCCTCCAGCGGGCGGGGGTCGCCGCGCCAGGGGGCCCAGTAGCAGGGGGTGCGGTCGGCGGTGTGCAGGGTGAGGACGTCGGCGAGGGCGGTCAGCTTCCCGTGCTGGACCTCGTGGACGAGGGTGGCGGCGAGCGCGGGCGGGGTCTGGCCGCGGACCAGGACGGATCCGGCGGCGGCGGGCAGGGTGGCGCCGGTGGAGCGGGCGCCGCCGGCCAGCGGGACCAGGGTGCGCAGGAGTTCGCCCACCTCCCCGGCCCGGGTGGAGTCGTAGCGCTCCAGGAGGGTGAGGGCGCCCGTCCACTGGATGTCCCAGCGCTTGTGCCCCTTGGGGGTGAGCCGGCGGGCGGGGCGTACGGACGCCGGGTGGCCCAGCGCCCGGTACGGGTCCAGGTCGTCCAGCGCGGTCCGGCCGCCGGGGAGGCTGTGCAGGGCCAGCACGGCGGGGTCCGCGGGGTCCCAGGAGCGTTCGGTGAGGGCGACGGGACCGGGGCGGGCGGGACGCAGCAGGCCGAGGGTGGGCAGCACCAGCCGGCCGTGCAGCGGACGCAGGGTGATCTTGAAGGTGACTCCGGCGCGCAGGGCCGCGGCGGCGGCGAGGGCCCCGAGGTGCGCGAGGTCGGGGGCGGGGCCGTGGGGCTCGTGCAGCCGGCGCAGGGTCTCCTCGGCCCACGCCCCGGTCGCCGGGTAGTGCAGTACGTCGCGCACCGCGCCGGGGGCGTGCCGCTCGGCCTCCTCCAGCAGGGCCCAGTGCTGGCCGGTCTCCCCGTCGGCTCCGCCGGGGGCTGCGTCGAGGACCCCGCGCAGCAGCACCAGGCGCTTGGAGCGGCGGATGTCGCGGACGAGCCGGGTGCCTTCGGCGCCGGGTTCGGTCGAGGAGAAGGCGCGCAGCAGGTGGGAGGTGACGGCGAAGCCGGGGAGCGGGGTGGGGGCGGGCCCCGCGCGGGGCCGGGGGACGGGGGCGGGCGTGGTGCCCGGGGCGGGCCGGGTCACGAGGCGGCCCGCTCGGGGCCGCGCGCGGGGGTGGCCGCGGCGGAGCCCAGGGCGGCACCGGGGGCGGCGCCTACGGCCGTGGCGGCGCCGGTGGCCCCGGTGGCCGCGCCGGCGCGCGGGGCCGTGGTGGCGGCCCGGTGCAGGGCCGCCGCGATGTGCCGGATGAGCACCTGGAGGTCCTCGCAGTACACGGAGGGGTGCCGGAAGCCCTGGCCGGGCCGGTAGCGGTGCGGGTAGTGGCCACCGCCGCACACCTCGACGAGTTCGCAGGAGCGGCAGCCCGCGGTGAGCGCGGCCCGGCCGAGCTGACGGGCGGCCAGCCCGGGGTGGTCGAGGAGGTCGTCGAAGCTGTGGGTGTCCAGGGTCATCCCGGTGGCGGCGGCGCCCTCGTAGGCGGATTTGAGGGAGTCGGCCTGCTCGATGCTGCCGTCGGTCTCGATGACGGCGGTGGTGACCGGGGCCAGGCCCAGGGACTCGTTCGCGGCGGGCAGGCCGAGGAGCAGCGCGATGATCTCCTCGAAGAGCCGGATCCGGGTCCTCCGCACCCCGTCGTGCCACCAGCGTTCGAAGACGGCGGTGAGCCAGTCGGCGTACGGGGTGGCGCCGGGGGCCGCGCCGGGCGGCGGGTCGGCCCAGTTGGCCAGGGGCAGCAGCAGCCCGATGGTGGGCGGCGCGAAGGCCAGCAGCGATTCGTACGTCTCCACCGGCTCCTGGGCCGCGTCCACCACGCACAGCACCCCGGCGTAGCTCTCCGGGTGGCGGGCCAGCAGGCGCAGCCCGCGCGCGGCGGCGGCGAAGCCGGGGCGCCCGGCGTGGTCCACGCGCCGGGCGTTGTGCGCCGGGAGCCCCCCGTCGAGGCTGACGCCGACCCGGATCCCGGCGGCGGCCAGGACCTTCAGCCTGCCCCGGGTGAGCAGGGTGGCGTTGGTCTGCACCGTGGCGGTGACCCGGGTGCGCGGGGAGCGGTGGGCGAGGGCCGCCCGTACCGCCTCGACGGGCGCGGCGAGGTCGGCGGGCGGGGTCAGCAGCGGCTCACCGCCGTGCAGGACGAGGTCGACCCGGGGCAGGGCGTGGGCGGCGGCGTGTTCGGCGATCCGGTCGGCGGCGCGGGCGGTGGTGGCGGGGGTCATCACGACGGGCTGGGCGCGCCAGCCCTGGTCGGCCATCGCGTAGACGTAGCAGTAGGTGCAGGCGAGGTTGCAGCGGCTGCGGGTCTTGAGGACGAACTGCCGTAAGGGGTAGGGGCGGTGGCCCGCGGCGCGGAGCGCGGGGACGTCGAGCCGGGTGTAGGGCCAGGGCGCGTGGACGCGGTGCGCGGGCAGCACGGCGTCGCGCGTGGTCGTCTGCCTCATTCGACTGTTCCTCCCGCTGCGGACGGTCCATCCCTGCCCGGTGGATGTGTGCGGCTAACGGCGGAAAGTGGTCAACTCGGGGGTGATTCCTGCTGGTTCGGGCCGGGTGGCCGACCGGGTGGTGGGGCCCGCGGCCGGGCCGGGCCGTCGGCCCCGGCGAGCCGCCCCGCCCCGCCCGGCCGGATCAGTCGACCCCGGAGTCGAAGGCGTTCAGTATCTCCGCCGGGTGGGTGACGCGCTCCACCATGCCCTCGACCACATCGGCCAGCACCGGATGGTCGATGCCCCGCAGCGCGGCCAGATCGAGCCCGGAGAGGTCCGGCAGCTGCGCCGGACACCGCCGTGCGACCACTTCCTGATGCTTTGTCACCATCGGTGTCTCGTCCCCCTGTTGCGTCGTCTGTTCGATGGGTTCACTGCCCCTTCCCGGCGACCGAGGCGGGGAAACTGTCACGGGAGGGCGCCCCGAGGCACGTCAGAGGGCCGCCTCCAGCGCGCGCACCCGCGCGCGCACCGCCGCGCGCCGGTCGTCGGGGCCGGTCCCGTGGGCGGCCGCGGAGCCGCTCCCGGGTTCCCCGAGGCGCTGCCACAGCTCCAGGGCCGCCCGGTAGGCGTCCAGCGCGGCCCGCGGCCGGGCGAGCCGCTCCAGCACCTCGCCGCGCAGCTCCTGGACCCGCGCGGCCAGCTGGAGGGCGGCGTCCTCGCGGTCGGTCCGGTCGCCCTCCATCGCGGCCCGCCAGGCACGCCGATAGGAGTCGGCCGCGCGGTCGAGGCGGTCGGCGGCCCGGGTGTGGGTGTGGATCTCCTGCTGTACGTCGCCGTGCTCGCGCCAGGCCTGCGCCTGCTCCAGGGGGCCGCGGGCATGCCGGACCACCAGTTCGAGCAGGTACTCGGCCTCGCGCAGGTCGACCAGGTCGCCCTCGTAGGAGTGGCGCAGCCGCAGGCCCGCGGCGAGCCGCCGCAGCCGGTGCGGGGCGCGGGGGTCGTTCTGCGGCACGGCCGCGCGGCTGTCGCGCAGCACCCGTACCGCCGTCGAGACGAACCGCTGCCCGTCGGCCGTGCGGGCCCGCTCCAGCAGTACGTCGCCCCACTCGGGCAGCAGTTCCCCGTACGCCTCGCCGTCGCGCGGGATCAGCCGCCGGGCCCGGGCATAGGCGTCGGCCGCCGCGTCGAGGTCCCCGGGCTCCCCGTCCCGCGCGTACCGGGCGCGGTGCACCCGGGCCAGGCACACCAGCGCCGCCAGCCGCAGCTCCGGTTCTCCGGCCGCCTCGCCCAGCGCCACCGCCAGCACCCCGGGCGCCTCGTCGAGCCGCTCGGGCACGTACCGCAGCGCGCGGGCCAGCTCCACCCGGACCCACCCGCGCTCCGCCCCGCCGCCGGCGCTCCCGGAGTCGCTCCCGGCGGCGGAGCCGACTCCCGCCCCGGCGGCCCGGTCATCGGGCCACTCCCCGGCCGGGGCGGGGGTCGCGCCGTGGACGGGCGGCCCGACCGGCGCCGGATCCGGCGCACCCGGGCCGCCGGCTCCCCGCCGGGGGGCGGGACCCGGGTCCGGGTCCGGGGTCCCGGAATCCGCACCCGTCCCGGAATCCACACCCCTCCCGGAATCCGCGCCCGAGCCGGGGGTCCGCTCTGCGGCCGGGGCCCCGCCCCGGCCCGGGTTCCGCCGCCCCGAGCCCGCACCCGGCCCGGCGTCGGGCCCGGGCCCCGCCTGCGTGCGCAGGAGGGCGGCCAGGGCCGCCGTCAGCCGGTGGGCGGCGCGGGTGGCGAGCAGGGTGCGCTCCGACGGGTCGCTCTCGCGTTCCGCGAGGGCCAGCAGGACGCGCCCCAGGGCCAGTTGCAGGCCGCCGTCGGGCTTGCCGCCCTGTTCCCGCTCCGCGCGGTCGAAGACCTCCAGGGCCACCAGGGCCTCCCGCAGCGCCGCCGGGTCGTCGTGCAGTTCGCACAGCCGCATCAAGGTCCGGGCCCGCCGGACCGCGCAGTCCAGGCGCAGCTCGCGTTCCAGCTCGGGCACGGCTCCGACGGCCTCGAACTCCCGCTCGGCGGCGGCCAGCAGCTCCGCCACCTCCGGCCCGGATCCCGCCACGGCCCGTTCGTAGAGCACCCGGCCCAGCAGCGCGCGGGCCCGGACCATGCCGGGCAGCGCGCTCACCGCGCGCGCCGTGCGCTCGGCCTCCGTGAGGAGTTCGAGGTCGCGTTGCACCTCCCAGAGCCGCAGCAGCGCCCCGGCCAGCTCGAACTCGGCCTCGCCCGGCGGGTCCGCGGGACCGGGCGCCACCGTCACGGCCCGCCGCAGCACGGCGACGGCCTCGTACAGCGCGCGCTGGCCGCCGTCCCGGTCACGGTCGAAGGCCGCGAGCCGCATCCGGGCGGTCCGCACGGCCCAGGCCCGGGCGGGCGCGGTGGCCGCGCCGCCCGGAGGCGGGTCCTCGGCCCCGGGCGCCGCGTCCGGCGGCCCGGGCAGGTAGCGCCGTACGACCTTGGCCGAGACCTGCGCGAAGGCCTGCGGCAGCCGCGGGACGGGCAGCCGCCCCGGCTCGTCCGCGGCCCCCGCGTCCGCCTCCGGCTCCCCCGCCACCGGGGCGTCGGCCACCGGAACCCCGGTGAGCTGGGAGACCGCCAGCGCCGGGAAGTTGCGCACGCCCCGCCCGAAGTGGGCCCGTACGTACTCCGAGCAGTGCTTGAGCACCAGCGCGGCCTCGTCCCGCCCCAGCGGCCCGAGCAGCACGTCCTGTACGCCCGGCGTGAATGCGTACCACTGGCCCGGCGCCGGCCCGCTGCGCCGCAGCAGCCCGCTGAGCAGCACCTCCGCGAGGTCGGAGGGCTCCGAGTCGGGCAGCATCGTGCGCTGCACCAGCCGCATCACGGGCAGCGTGAGCGGGGTCGCCGACAGGTAGACGGCCAGCTGCACGGCGCGCGGCGAGGCCGAGGATCGGAAGCGGCGGACCAGTTCGCGCGGCGGCCGCACGGCCCGCGGCAGCGGCACCGGCGCGGCCGGATGGTCGGCGAGCACGCGCCCGACCTCGGCCGGTACGGACCCGCTGCCCAGCCCCGCCACCAGCCGCGCCCACGCCCCGAGCGCGGCCGCGCTGGGCGGCAGCACCGGCACGGTGAGCCCGCCGACCGGCCGCCCGGGCCGCGGCGGCCGGTCGGAGCGGAACTCCAGGTGCGGCGCGCCGCCCTCGCCGCGCGCCAGCGTGCCCCGCTCGGTCGGCAGCCAGCTGCGGCTCCACAGCCGCTGCGGCAGCGGCTGGACGACCACGCAGGGGGAGCACTGGGCCCACCGGTGCAGCAGCCGCTGCGCCTCGCCCTCGCGCCACAGCGGCCCGGCGCAGTCGGAGACCACCATGGTCAGCCCGCGCCCGGTGGGGTCGCGCAGCAGCTCCGCGGACCGCATCCGCGCTTCCGGTTCCGCTTCCGCTCCGGTCCCGACCGCGGGGCGGCCGTCCGCGAGCCGGTGCAGGTAGTGCACCTGGACGTCCCGGAAAGCGCCCAGCCGCTCGCACACCGCGCGCAGCTCGTCGAACATGTCCCGCCACACGGCCATCGACGGGGAGGCGTCCAGGACCAGCCGCATCGTGCTCTCGCGCCGGGTCTCGGCCCGCATCACCGGGATGGCCAGGCCCAGCGCCCGCGCGCTGGCCTCGGCGGTCGCGGGCTCGTCCAGCACGGCGCGGGCCCGGGGCGCGGGCGGCCGGCGGCGCTGGAGCGCGCGCAGGGCCCGCTGGATGTCGAGGATGCGCGGCAGCGCGGCCGCCGACGGCACCCGGACGGGCACCGCGTTCGCCTCCACCGGTTCCGGTTCCGCTCCGCCGTCCGCCGCACCGTACGGGCCCGGTCGCCCGGGGACGTACAGGTCGACGGGGTCCTCCTCGGGCGCCGCCGGGCGCACCGGTTCCGGGTCCGGCGGCGCGCCGTGGCGGAAGGGGCCGCCCGCAAGGACCGCGAGCACCGCCAGGACACCCCTGACGTACGAGCGCCACGAACGAGAGACACGCATCGAGACCGA
>NZ_JBEOXE010000126.1:0-9343 GCF_040296485.1 Streptomyces sp. NPDC002138
GCGCCCCCGGCGCCGGATGCGGCAGCCGAGGGGGCGGGCGAGGCTGAGATAGCGCCCCCGGCGCCGGATGCGGCAGCCGAGGGGGCGGGCGAGGCCAGATAGCCGGCGCCGGATGCGGCAGCCGAGGCGAGGCTGAAGGGTGCTCGCCGGGGCCGGGGAGGCCGGAAGGCCCGGCCCCCGGCGGGGGTCGGGCCTTCTCGGGTGGGTCAGGGGGCCGGTCAGGCCTCGAAGACCTCGTTCATCAGGAGCTGCTGCTCCGCCTGGTGCCGCTTCGCGGAACCCACCGCGGGGGAAGACCCGTGCGGCCGGGAGACCCGCCGCAGCCGCTCACCCGCCGGCACGTCCGCCCCGACCGCCAGGTCGAGGTGGTCGATCAGGTTCAGCGCGATGAACGGCCACGCACCCTGGTTCGCCGGCTCCTCCTGCGCCCAGATGTACTTCGCCGCGTTCGGGAACTTGGCGATCTCGGCCTGGAGCTCCGCACCCGCGAGCGGGTACAGCCGCTCGATGCGGATGATCGCGGTGTCCGTGATGCCGCGCTTCTCCCGCTCGGCCTCCAGGTCGTAGTAGACCTTGCCCGCGCAGAAGACGACCTTGCGGACCGCGTTCGGGTCCACGGTGGCGTCACCGATGACCGGACGGAACCCGCCGGTCGTGAACTCCTCCGCCTTCGACGCCGCCGCCTTCAGACGCAGCATCGACTTCGGGGTGAAGACGATGAGCGGCTTGTGGTGCGGGTTGTGGACCTGCCAGCGCAGCAGGTGGAAGTAGTTCGACGGGAGCGTGGGCATGGCCACCGTCATGTTGTCCTGCGCGCACATCTGCAGGAAGCGCTCGGGACGCGCGGACGAGTGGTCCGGGCCCTGGCCCTCGTACCCGTGCGGGAGGAGCAGCGTGACGCCGGACGTCTGGCCCCACTTCTGCTCGGCGGAGGAGATGAACTCGTCGACGACGGTCTGCGCGCCGTTGACGAAGTCACCGAACTGGGCCTCCCAGAGGACCAGCGCGTCCGGGCGGGCCAGCGAGTAGCCGTACTCGAAGCCCATGGCCGCGTACTCGGAGAGCAGCGAGTCGTAGACGTTGTAGCGGGCCTGGTCGTCCGAGAGGTAGAGCAGCGGGGTGTAGTCCTCGCCCGTCTCCCGGTCGATGAGGACCGCGTGCCGCTGGCCGAAGGTGCCGCGGCGCGAGTCCTGGCCGGACAGCCGGACCGGGGTGCCCTCCATCAGCAGCGAACCGAAGGCCAGGGTCTCGCCCATGCCCCAGTCGATGGTGCCCTCGTCGATCATGGCCGCGCGGCGCTGCAGCTGCGGCAGCAGACGCGGGTGGACGGTGACGCCCTCGGGGATGTTGACCTGGGACTCGGCGATCCGCTTGACGACGTCCTGCGAGATCGCGGTGTTCACGGTCACCGGGAACTCCTGGGCGACCTGGACGGGCGCCACCGGGGCGACCGCGGGCTGCGTGGCGGCCTCGCGGACCTCCGCGAAGACCTTCTCCAGCTGGCCCTGGAAGTCCTGGAGCGCCTGCTCGGCCTCTTCCAGGGTGATGTCGCCGCGACCGATGAGGGACTCGGTGTACAGCTTGCGCACCGAGCGCTTCTTGTCGATCAGGTCGTACATCAGCGGCTGCGTGAAGGCCGGGTTGTCGGACTCGTTGTGACCGCGGCGGCGGTAGCAGATGAGGTCGATGACCACGTCCTTGTTGAACGCCTGGCGGAACTCGAAGGCCAGGCGTCCGATGCGGACCACGGCCTCCGGGTCGTCGCCGTTCACGTGGAAGATCGGCGCCTCGATCATGCGGGCCACGTCGGTCGCGTACATCGACGAGCGCGAGGACTCCGGGGCGGCGGTGAAGCCGACCTGGTTGTTGATCACGACGTGGACGGTGCCGCCGGTGCGGTAGCCGCGCAGCTGCGACATGTTCAGCGTCTCGGCGACCACACCCTGGCCCGCGAAGGCCGCGTCACCGTGCAGGGCGACGGGCAGGACCGTGAAGTCCGTGCCGCCCTTGTTGATGATGTCCTGCTTGGCGCGGACGACGCCCTCCAGGACCGGGTCCACCGCCTCCAGGTGCGAGGGGTTGGCGACGAGCGAGACCTTGATCTGCTCGCCGTCCAGGCCGGTGAAGGTGCCGTTGGCGCCCAGGTGGTACTTGACGTCGCCGGAGCCGTGCATCGACTTCGGGTCGAGGTTGCCCTCGAACTCGCGGAAGATCTGCGCGTACGACTTACCCACGATGTTCGCGAGGACGTTCAGGCGGCCGCGGTGGGCCATGCCGATCGCGACCTCTTCGAGGCGGGCCTCGGCGGCCGAGTCGATGACGGCGTCGAGCAGCGGGATGACCGACTCGCCGCCCTCGAGGGAGAAGCGCTTCTGGCCGACGTACTTCGTCTGCAGGAAGGTCTCGAACGCCTCGGCGGCGTTCAGGCGGCGCAGGATGCGCAGCTGCTCCTCGCGCTCCGGCTTGGTGTGCGGGCGCTCGATGCGGTCCTGGATCCAGCGGCGCTGCTTCGGGTCCTGGATGTGCATGAACTCGACGCCGGTGGTGCGGCAGTACGAGTCGCGCAGCACGCCGAGGATGTCGCGGAGCTTCATCATCGACTTGCCGGAGAAGCCGCCGACCGCGAACTCGCGCTCCAGGTCCCACAGGGTGAGGCCGTGCTCGGTGATGTCGAGGTCGGGGTGCTTGCGCTGCTTGTACTCCAGCGGGTCGGTGTCGGCCATGACGTGGCCGCGCACCCGGTAGGAGTGGATCAGCTCGAAGACGCGGGCGGCCTTCGTGACGTCGTCGTCGTGCGAGGCGTCGATGTCCCGGAGCCAGCGGACCGGCTCGTACGGGATGCGCAGCGCCTCGAAGACGTCGTCGTAGAAGCCGTTCTCGCCCAGCAGCAGGTTCGCGACGATGCGCAGGAACTCGCCGGAGGCCGCGCCCTGGATGACCCGGTGGTCGTAGGTCGAGGTCAGGGTCATGACCTTGGAGATGCCCAGCTTGTTCAGGGTGTCCTGCGAGGTGCCCTGGAACTCGGCGGGGTAGTCCATCGAGCCGACGCCCATGATGACCGACTGTCCGGGCATCAGGCGGGGCACGGAGTGCACGGTGCCCAGGCCGCCGGGGTTGGTCAGCGAGACGGTGACGCCGGTGAAGTCGTCCATCGTCAGCTTGCCGACGCGGGCGCGGCGGACGATGTCCTCGTACGCCTGCCAGAACTCGAAGAAGTTGAGGGTCTCGGCCTTCTTGATGCCGGCGACGACGAGCTGGCGGTCGCCGTTCGGCTTCACGAGGTCGATCGCCAGGCCGAAGTTGATGTGCTCCGGCTTGACCAGGGTGGGCTTGCCGTCCTTCTCCGCGAAGGAGTAGTTCATCGACGGCATGGCCTTGATCGCCTGCACCATCGCGTAGCCGATGAGGTGGGTGAAGGAGATCTTCCCGCCCCGGGCGCGCTTCAGGTGGTTGTTGATCACGATGCGGTTGTCGAACAGCAGCTTCACAGGGACGGCGCGGACGGACGTGGCCGTCGGCACCTCCAGGGAGGCGTTCATGTTCTTGACCACGGCAGCGGCGGGGCCGCGGAGCGTCACCAGCTCGGGGCCCGCGGGGGCCTCGGTGGGGGGCGCGGCCTTCGGGGCTGCGGGAGTGGAGGGAGCGGCGGCGGCCGGAGCCGGGGCCTGAGGGGCAGGCGCCGCCGGTGCGGCGGCCTGGGAGGTGACAGTCACAGCAGGGGCACCAGAGGGGGTGGCAGGAGCAGGGGCAGGAGCTGGCACGGGCGTGGGCGCGGCGGCGGAGGTCGGCGCGACGTGCGCCGCCCCCGTGGCGGCGTCGGCGGCCTGCGGGGCTACGGCGGCGGGGGCGGCCTGTGCGGAGGCGCCGTCCGTCGTCGGGGACTTCTTGGGTTCTTCCGCCTTCACCGGGGCGGCCACGCCACCCGGCTTGTAGTCGGCGAAGAAGTCCCACCAGGCCCGGTCGACCGAATTCGGGTCCTGGAGGTACTGCTGATAGATCTCGTCGACGAGCCACTCATTGGCGCCGAAGCCTGAGGCAGGGGTCTTCCCGCGCTCTGCTGATTCGGTCGTGGTGCTCGAGTTACTGGGGGACTGTGGCGACACGGCGGCAACCGCCCTCTTCCGCTTCACAAGGTATGGACAGCGGGAATAAAGGCTACGCCTCCCCGGCGGTCAGATGCAGACCGGGCGGGACATCCGTCGCGCAGGTCACACCGAACGGCGGGTTTCGCGGGGTGGAATGGCGGGAAACAAGCGTGGTTCGGGTAGGGGTCACCGTGGTTGCGGCCCCCTGGCGTCGCACCCCTGACGGACCCCGGGCCGGTGTGGCCGAGATCATGTCCTTCCCACTCGAACCCTACGTCAACGCGTCGGCTGCGAGCTGCCCGGAAGTGTGACAAGGATCCGGCAGCCCCGAGGGGATTCGGCCACTCCGATGTGACCTCCGTGCAGGCCGACGGCCCAGCGGGCGATCGCCAGGCCGAGTCCGGTGCCGCCGTCGCCGCCCCGGGCACTGCCCCGGTTGAACCGCTCGAAGACCCGCAGCCGCTCCGACTCCGGAATGCCCGGGCCCTCGTCCAGCACCTCCAGCACCAGGGATCCGGGCCCCTCGGCGGACCGCGCGCGCACCGTCACCCGGCCGTGCGGCGGACTGTGCTTGACCGCGTTGTCGATCAGGTTCGCCACCACCTGGTGCAGCCGCTCCGCGTCCGCGTGGGCCACCAGATCGGGCGGGAAGACGTCCAGGTGCAGGTGTACGTCGTTGCGGGTGTGGCCGCCGGAGCCCGAGGCCAGCCCCGGCCGTCCGGCCGCCGCCAGGCCCGATTCCTTCAGCACGCCCGACAGGTACGGCCACACCTCGAAGCCGCGGGCCTTCAGCGGGACCACCCCGTTGTCCACCCGGGACAGGTCCAGCAGGGTCTCCACCAGCCGCCCCAGGCGCTCCGTCTGCTTGAGCGCCGTACGCATCGTCTCGGGGTCGGCGGCCGAGACCCCGTCCACCACGTTCTCCAGCACCGCGCGCAGGGCCGCGATCGGGGTGCGCAGCTCGTGGGAGACGTTCGCGACGAGTTCCTTGCGGTGGTGGTCCACCGCCTCCAGGTCGTCGGCCATCAGGTTGATCGTCGCGGCCAGGTCGCCCAGCTCGTCGCGGCGGCCCGAGCCGCGCACCCGGCGGGTGAAGTCGCCGTGCGATATCGCCTTGGCCACGGTGGTCATCTCGTCCAGCGGCGCCGTCAGGCTGTGCGCCACGAACTGGGTGATCAGCATCGAGGCGATCACCGAGAACACCGTGATGAACCGCACTTCGGTCGCCGTCCGCATGGCGACCATCAGCAGGCCCGTGGTGATGAAGACCGAGACGACCACCAGGGTGCCCAGCTTGGTCTTGATCGAGAACGGCGAGAACGGCCGCAGCCCCGGCCCCGGGACCCGGCCGCTCACGGCTGCGCCGGGGTCTCCAGGGCGTACCCGACGCCGTGGACCGTACGGATCCGCTCGGCGCCGATCTTGCGGCGCAGGGCCTTGATGTGGCTGTCGACCGTCCGGGTCCCGGAGGCATCGGCCCAGTCCCACACCTCCGCCAGCAGCTGCTCCCGCGAGAGCACCGCGCGCGGGGTGCCCGCGAGACAGACCAGCAGGTCGAACTCGGTGGGCGTCAGGTGCACGTCCTCCGCCTGCACCCGGACCCTGCGCTGCGCGTGGTCGATCTCCAGATCGCCGAGGCGCAGCGTGGAGCCGCGCGGCGCGTGGGCGGCGATCGCCGCCCGCTCCACGCGGCGCAGCAGGACGTGCGCCCGGGCCGCCAGCTCGCGCATCGAGAACGGCTTGGTCATGTAGTCATCGGCGCCGACCCCGAGGCCGACCAGCAGGTCCGTCTCGTCGTCGCGCGCGGTGAGCATCAGGACCGGCACCGGCCGCTGGGCCTGGACCCGGCGGCAGACCTCCAGGCCGTCGAAGCCCGGCAGCATCACGTCGAGGACGAGCAGCTCGGGCAGCCAGTTCTCGGCGGCCGCGACAGCCGCCGGGCCGTCCGCGGCGGTCTGTACCTGGAAACCCTCGGCGCGCAGCCGGGCGGCGATCGCCTCGGCGATCGTGCGGTCGTCCTCGACGACGAGCACCCGCCGCTGCGCGCCGGGGGTCGCGGGTGAGGCCGCGGCCCCGTTGTGGGTGGTGTGTGTCTGATCCATGTCCCGCCCCGGTAGTCCGACGGGGGACCCGTGAAGATCCCGCGTAATGGGGTGCAGCGTAGAGGAGGGTCCGGGCGGCGGCTATGACGGGTTGCACGCGAGGTGGACGACGTCCGGGACACCTCGGGCAACCGGCACCTCTTCCGTCCGTACCGAGCTGAATCCGGCATTCCGCATAGCGTCCTCGAACGCCGCGGACGGTTGTGCGGACCATACGGCGAGCACGCCGCCGGGGGTCAGCCTGGCCCGGCAGGCCGCCAGTCCGGCGGGGGAGTACAGGCCGCGGTTGTCGTCGGTGACGGTCCAGTCGGGGCCGTTGTCGATGTCCAGGCAGAGGGCGTCGTAGGGCCCGGAGGCCGGGTCGCCCAGGTGGGCCAGCAGGTCCGCGTGCAGGACCGCGACCCGCGGGTCCGCCAGCGCGGGACCCGAGATCGCGCCGAGCGGCCCGCGGCGGTGCCAGTCGATGACCGCCTCCTCGCGCTCGACGACGGCGATCCGCCCCCAGTGGTCCTGGGCGGCCGCGTGGGCGAGGGAGAAGCCGACGCCGAGCCCGCCGATGAGCAGGGCGGGCCGCCGGCCGTGGCGTGCGCGCGGGGTGCGGGGCGCGGCTTCGGGCGTGGCTCCGGGCGCGGCTCCGGGCGTGGCTTCGGGCGTGGCTTCGGGCGCGGTTTCGCGGAGGGCCAGCCGGGCGGCGTCGACGAGGAGGCGCTCGGAGCGCCCGTCCGAGGTGTCCATGAGGAAGCAGCCGTTGGCGATGATCTCGTACGTCGCGCCGCGGCGGCGCAGGACGACCTCGCCGTACGGGCCCTGGCGGCGGTCGACGGTGACGGGGGCGGCTGACATGGGCGGGTCCTCTCCGTGACCGGGCGGTCACTCGACCCCACAACGAAGCCCCGCCGCCGGGGGTTCCAGCGGCGGGGCCGACGCTCCGTCAGCCCCGGATCCGTCAGCCCGGGATCCGCCAGCTCCGGATCCGTCGGCTCCGCGGGCCGTGTCAGCTCTGTTCGAAGGACGGCAGCGCGTCCAGGACCTTCATCAGGGCCGGCGGGACGGATCCGTCGGTCGCGACGACCTCGTGGCCGTCGCGGACGAAGGAGTAGCTGAACCCGTCGAACACCTTCCCCTGGCCGGTGGCCACCGGCGGCAGGTGCGCGAAGTCGGCCTGCCGCAGGGCGCCGCGCAGCGCGTCGAGGTGGGAGGCGGTGAGCTTCCCCGCGCCCGCGGGGTGCCCGGAGCCGTCCAGGAGGGTCCACGACCCGTCCTCCCGGATGTCCAGGGTGCTCCGGTGCCCCGCGAAGCCACCGCTGCGGGTGACGCGCAGCAGCTGCCGCGTGTCGCCCGCGGTGGGGGCGGGGGTGGGGGCGGCCGTGGGAGCCGTGGGGGCCGGGGTGGGGCCGGTGCCCGGGCCGGTGGTGGCCGGCGGGGTGCGGGCGGCCGTCGCGCCGGTGCCGGGAGGGGAAGCGGGCGCGCCCGCTCCGCCGGGCGTACAGCCGCCGAGGGCCGGCGCGCTCAGTGCCAGGGCCAGCGCCAGCGCGGCCACCGTTCGGTACGTTCGCACACCCACCTCCACGAGGAATCGGGCCGACCCCGAGTATGGAGGTCCCCTGCCCGCAGCGAAACCACCCGTCACCCGGAGGCACGTCATCAGCCGCAACACCGCGTGGCCGTGGCGCCTGGTGCCGCCCTCGCTCGCGCTCGCCCTCGGTCTGTGGGGCCTGCCGCGCGGCGGCTCGATGTGGCGTGACGAGTCGGTGACGTACCAGGTGGCCCACCGGCCCTTCGGCGCGCTCGTCGACCTGCTCGGGCAGGTCGACGCCGTGCACGGCCTGTACTACCTGCTGATGCACGCCGTCTTCGGGGTGTGGGACGGCGGGTTGTGGGCGCTGCGGCTGCCCTCCGTCGCCGCCACCGCCCTCGCCGCCGCCGGAGTGGCCGCGATCGCCCATCGGCTGGTGGGGGAGCGGGCGGCCCTGCTCGCCGGGGCGGCGTACGCCGTGGCGCCGCCCGTGCAGATGTACGCCCAGGAGGGGCGCTCGTACGCGCTGGTCGCGGCGGCCGTGGTCTGTGCGACCTACCTGCTGGTGCGCGAGCGGTGGGTGGCCTACGCCGTGGTGCTCGCGCTCGGCTGCTGGTTGCACGAGTTCGCCGTACTGGCCCTGCTCGCGCACGGCTGCGCGGCCTGGCGCTCGCGCGGCTGGCGCTGGAGCGCGGGGGCCGTGGCGGTGGCGCTGACGCCGCTGGCGCTGCTGAGCGCGGGGCAGGCGCAGCAGCAGCTCGGCTGGCTCGGCCGGCCGAAGTGGACGGACTGGGCGGCGTACGCCGTGATCGCGGGCGCGGCCGTGCTGCTGGCCCGGGGGATCCCGGAGCGGGACCGGGCGCTGGTCCGGCTCGCGCTGCCGCTCGCGCTGCTGCCGCCGGGGCTGCTGCTGGCCGTCTCGCTGGTGCACCCGCTGTACGTCGACCGGTACGTGCTCTACGCCCTCGCCGGGCTCGCCCTGCTCGTGGGCGCGCGGCTGGCGGCGGGCGGCTGGGTGGCGTGGGTGGTGGCGGCGGCGCTGCTGGTGCCGTTCGGGTTCTGGGCGGGGTGGCTGCGTACGCCCGAGAGCCGCAAGGACGACGTCCTCGCGGTCGCGGCGGCCGTCCGGGCCGAGGCGCGGCCGGGGGACGCGGTGCTGTTCCTGCCGGCGCGGCGGCGCGAGTGGCTGCTGTCCTCGCCGCGGGTGTACGAGGGCCTGCGCGACGTGGCCCTCGCCGAGTCCCCCACGGCCTCGGGCACCCTGTGGGGCACGGAACTCCCCCCGCCGGACCTGCGCGCCCGTCTGCTCGCCGCACCCCGGGTCCTGGCCGTCCTGGACCCGGCGGGCGAGCCGGTGGACCCGTACCCGGGGGAGTCCGTGAAGCGCCAGACCCTGACCGCCCACTTCGACCTGTGCTCCCTCACCCCCCTCCACGGCGCCCGCCTGGCCGTCTTCGCCCAACCGGGCACCTGCGGCTAGCCTCCCGGCGGGGCGGGGGGGCTTGGCCCGGGGCGGGCCCGGCCCGGGGCGGCCTGGCGGCCTGCGGCCTGGCGGCCTGCGGCCTGGCGGCCTGCGGCCTGGCGGCCTGCGGCCTGGCGGCCTGCGGCCTGGCGCCGGCAAGGCTTTCGCGCCTCCTTCG
>NZ_JBEOXE010000127.1:0-9258 GCF_040296485.1 Streptomyces sp. NPDC002138
CGGGGGGGCCGGCCGCCGGGGCCGGCGGGGGGGCCCGGCCCGGGGCCCGCCGCGGGGGGGGGGGGGGGGGCCGGCGCGGGCTGGGGGGCCGGGGTGGCCCGGGGGGCGTCCGCGCGGGAAGCGTCCACCCGGCGGCCGTGCTCGGCGACCAGGGTCGGGGCGCGGTGGCGGCGCGGCAGCGGTACGGCGCCGGAGGCGGTGCGGGCGGCGGTGTCCCGGTGGGAACTCTCCAGCCGGACGGGGCCGGTGGGGGCCTGCTGCTGCTCCCGGCCGGGGTCGCGATCGGCGGTGCGGTCGGCGGTGCGCAGGCCGAGCAGGGTGCTGCGCGGGGTGCCGTTGGGCGGGGTCTCGTCGTCCAGGGTGGCCATGGCCGGGACGGGGGTGGCGGGGGGCGTGCCCTTGGCGGGGGCGGTGCCGTTGCCGTGGGAGTGCCCGGTGCCGTTGCCGTTGCCGCTGCTCTTTCCGCCGGGGGCGGGCGCGTCCAGGCCGAGGACGTTGAGGGGTGCCTCCAGCTCGACCGGGCCGTCCAGCAGGGCCGCGGACACCGGGCGCCTGGGCGGCGTACCGTTTCCGCTCCTGTTGCCGCTCCCGATGCCGACTCCGGCGCCCGCGCCGATGCCGTGGGCGCGGGTGGCCGGGCCGCGTCCCACGGCGGGCCGGTCGGCGCCTTCCAGGCGCAGGCCGCTGCCGTTGGTCTCGGGGGCCTCGGTGAGCAGATCCACGGGGAGGAACACGACCGCGGTCGTGCCGCCGTACGGGCTGGGCTGGAGGGAGATCTTGATGGCGTGGCGCTGGGCGAGGCGGCTGACGACGAACAGGCCGAGGCGGTCGGTGTCGGACAGCTCGAACTCGGGGGTCTCGGCGAGCCGGAGGTTCGCGTCGAGCAGCGCGTCCGGGTGCATGCCGAGGCCGCGGTCGTGGATCTCCAGGGTGAAGCCGTTGGCCACGCGCTCGCCGTGCACCTGGACCGCGGTGTGCGGCGGGGAGAACACCGTGGCGTTCTCCAGGAGTTCGGCGATGAGGTGCGTGACGTCGGCGACGGCGGGGCCGGTGATGCCGAGCCTCGGCAGCCTGCGCACCTCGATCCGCTCGTAGTCCTCGACCTCGGCGACGGCGGCCCGTACGACGTCCATCAGCTGGACCGGCTTGCGCCACTGGCGGGAGGGCGCGGCGCCGGAGAGGATCACCAGGCCCTCGGCGTGACGGCGCATGCGGGTGGTCATGTGGTCGAGGCGGAAGAGGTCGGCCAGCTCCTCGGAGTCCTCGGTGCGCCGCTCCATGGTGTCGAGCAGGGTGAGCTGGCGGTGCAGCAGGACCTGGTTGCGGCGGGCGAGGTTGACGAACACCTCGGAGACCCCGCGGCGCAGTTCGGCCTGTTTGACGGCGGCCTCGACGGCGGCGCGCTGGAGCAGGTTGAGGGCCATGCCGACCTGGCCGACCTCGTCCTTCTCGTACTCCAGGCGGGGCGCCTCGGTGTCGACGTCCACGTGCTCACCGGCGGCGAGGCGGCGCATCACGCCGGGCAGCCGGACGCCGGAGACCTCGTGGGCCTCCTTGCGCAGCCGCGAGAGGTCGCGGATCAGGTCGCGGCCGATGCGCACCGAGAGCACCAGGGAGACGATCAGGGCGACGAAGCCGAGGACGCCGGCGACGGCCGCCTTCACCAGGACGTCCATGGCGACGGGTTCGACGCGCTTCTGGTAGCGGTCGCCGGCGGCGGTGCCCATGGTGGCGAGGTCGTCGAGGACCTTGCCCGCGGCTTCGTCCCACTGGGCGGCGGGGACGCGCGGGTTCTTGGCCGCGCCCGCCTGCACGATGCGTTCCTCGGCGTCGCGCAGGACTTTGGTGTCGGGACCGCTCCAGTACTGCTCGAACAGCTCGCGGTCGCCGGCCGGGAGGATCGCGAGGTTGAAGTCGTAGAACAGGGCGCGGTTGGCCATCAGGTCGGAGACCGTACGGATGTCCTTGGCACTGAAGTTGCGGGCGGCCAGCCCGGAGGCGACGACGGCGTCCTCGCGGGAGAGCGCCTCGCGGGCCCGGGTGATGCCGACGAGGGCCCGGCCCTCCTTGTCCATCTCGACGTTCTCGAGCGCGTGGAGATTGAGGAGGAAGTCGTAACAGGGGTCGACCAGACGGCTGTAGAGGTCCAGCGCCTGACCGGGATCGAGAGCGGTCTGGTCGACGGAGTGGCGCAGGGCGCCGATGCCGTGGAAGGCGTCGAGGATGGAGCCGAGCCGCCCGGCGGCGGCGGGGCTGAGCTCCTCGACCACGTCCGGGTCGGTGGCGTTGCGGGTGATGTCCGCGACGATCGCGTCGGTAGCGGCGCGGCGCTGGGTCAGTTCGGCGGTCGCGGTGGCCGAGCGCGGGTCGCCGAGGACCACGAGGGTCTGGCGGCGTTCCTTCTGGATGACGCGGACGACGTCCTCGATCGGGTAGCCGACCTTGTCGATCACGTAGGCGACGTCGAGCAGTTCGACGGCCTGCCGGCCGGTGATGACCGTCGAGAAACCCCAGAGTGCGGTCAGGGAGACGAGCGGCACGAGGAGCAACGCCACGATCTTCCGGCGGATGGATTTCCCGCGAAAGCGCATGGCCTCCCCAGCCTCCCCCAGCTCAACCCCGCTGCCGGGGGGTCGGTGTTCCGTCAATTAAACGGCGTGAGCCTACTACTGACGCGGGGCACTCTCGAAGGCCTGTCCGGACGTTTTCGGCCGGACCTCCGGACGAAGATCACGAGTTGTCCGATACTTCCGGTCGAGTGCGGCCCGATATGCGGCACATGACACCTGGTGGGGCGTCAGTTCCCGTCTCTTCAGGGATGGCTGGAATTATTCGTTCCGTGGAGAGCGGCAGGGACGGGAGTGGTGGAACCGGGGGGGAAAGGGTGCCGATCCGGGAATCTCCCACCCTTCTCGAGCGTCTATCTGTTCGAGGCGGCATGGCGAGCCGTCTGGTGGGGAGTAGCGGAACATGGGCAGCGGTGTGGACGAAGACGAGAACGGGCGAGGGATCAGGACGATCGGGACGGCCCCCCGGGGGCGTCCTCCTCTGTGGGTCGAGGAGCCGGCGCGTCAGCGCAGGATGCCCGACCCGGTGCGCACGGCCGCCGTGCGCGCGGTGTTGATAGTGGCGCTGACGCTGACGCAGGCCTCGGTCTCCTTCCTGCTGGCGGTGGCCGGGTCCTGGCTCGCGTTCCCCATGGCGCTCGGCGCGATAGCGGGGACCGTGGTGGCCACCTGGGGGGTGCTGGACGTGTGGATCACCCGCCAGACGTGGAACCAGCGCTACGGCGTGGTGTCGGTGCCGAGCAGCACGGCGCGGGAGCTGCGCCGGGACCGGCGCAGGGCCCGGCGCGCGGCCCGGTCCGGGCACATACCCATGGCCTCGGGCGGAATGCGCTGACGTCGGCGTTCCGCCCGGGGCCGGGGTCCGGCCCCGGGCCCGGGGTCCGGGTCAGCCGCGGCGGAACATCCGGGTCGCGGTGATCTCGCCGTGGATCGCCTCGCCCTCGGGGCGCTGCTGCGGCAGGCCCGGGCGCAGGTGCTCCTCGACGCTGATGTACTTCAGGCCCGCGCGCAGGTCGGCGTCGTTGCGCAGCCGGATGACCAGGGGGAACTCCGCGAGGGCGGTCGTGTCGAACAGGCCCGTCGTGTACAGCAGCTGGACCCCGAGGGCGTCCGACACCGCCCGCTGGAGTTCCAGCAGGTACGTGGCGTTCGCGCGCCCGATGGGGTTGTCGAGGAACAGGGTGCCCGCGTGGCGCTGCTTGTCCCGGCCGCGGTCGTTGCTGCGCAGGGCCGCCATCGTGCAGTAGAGGGCGATGGCGGCGGTGAGCAGCTGGCCGCCGGAGAAGACGTCGCCCATCTGCCCGACCGGGACGCGCTCGGCGCGCAGCACGGCGTCGGGCTTGAGGATCTCCACCGCGATGCCCTTGGGTTCGAGGGCGGCCTGGACCCCGCGCAGCAGCAGGGACATGCCGTCGCGGCGGCCCTCGCCGAAGGAGGCGGCGCTGTTCTTCTTCACGGCCGCGCGGGTGGCCTCGTCGATGACCTCGCCGAGGCGCTCCGCGAGGGTCGCCTGGTCGGGCTCCTCGAAGCGGATGCGCAGGAACTCCTGGCCCGACCACTCCCCCAGTCCTTCGGGGAGCTGGGAGAGCCGCTGCGCCGAGCGCAGGGTGGCCAGCGCGGACTCGACCAGTCCGCGCAGCCGGTCCACGATGCTGTCGCGGTTGCGTTCCAGCTGCTCCAGCTCGTCCGTCAGGACGCGCAGGCGCGGGGCGAAGGCGGTGGCCCAGGAGGCCGCGTGCTCGGGCAGCGAAGCGGCCGGAAGTTCGCGGATCTGCTGGCGCGCGGGGGTGCGTACGGCCTCGTAGCGGGTGGCGTTGGCGTGCCGGACCAGGATGTCGCTCGCCTCACGGACGGCGGCTTCGGCGGCCGAGAGGTCGCCCGCGTGGCCGCGCAGCGAGCGGCGGGCCTCGGTGGCGCTCTGCCGGGCCTCCTCCAGGCTCCCCTGGAAGGCACCGCTGCCCTGTTCGTCGGCGTCCTCCTGCGGGCTCTGGTCTCGCATCAGGTCCCGCAGCAGGGCGGCGGTCTCCTCGAACCCGCCCGCGCCGTCCTCGGCGGCGCGGTGGGAGCGCAGCAGGTCGGCGTGGGCGGCGCGTGCGCTCTCCACGGCGGAGCTGTGGGCGGCGAGCTGGGCGGTGGCGGTCCGCAGCAGGGTCTGGGCGCGCTCGACGTCGTCGGGGATCAGCTCCTCGGGGAGGTCGGCGTGCGCGGTCCCCTCGGCGGGGGCGTGCCGCTCGGCTTCGCCGCGCAGGCGGCCGAGCTGCTCGCTGGCGGTGGAGGCGCGGGTCTCCAGCATCTGGACGAGCGACTCGGCGCGGGCGGTGGCCGCCTGGCGGGAGGGGCCGTCGGAGCCGTCGGTGCCTTCGAGGAGCTGGGCGGCGCGGGTGCGCACCTTGTTGGTGAGCCGGTCGATGTCGGCGAGGGCGGCGCTCTCGTCGCTTTCGGCGCGGGCCTGTTCGGCGCGCAGGTCGGCGCCGACGCCGACCTTCTCGTACAGCTGGGAGGCGGCCCGGTAGGCCTCGCGCAGGTCCGGCAGCGGGGTTCTGGCGGCGTCCTCGTCCGCCGGGAGGTGCTCGGGGGCGCCGGCGATCTCGGCGCGTTCGGCGCGCAGCGCGCGGGCGGTGCGGCGGGCGTCGTCGGCGGCGCGCTGGGCGGCGCGCCGGTCCTCGTCTGCGGACCGGGCGCGGTCGAGGCAGGCCTCGGCGCGGGCCTCGGACTCGGCCGCCTCGTCGGCGAGTTCGCGCAGCCGGACCTGCCAGCCGGCCCGCTCGCGGAGCCGGAAGGCGAGCCCGGCGAGCGCGTCGGCGGCGCGGCGGGCGCGCTGGGCGGCGTCCTGGCGCTCCTCGCGGATGCGGGCGGCGTCGGCGGCGCTCTCGTCGGCTTCGGCGCGCGCGGTGCGGGCCTCGGTGAGCTCGGCTTCGGCTTCCTGGGCGAACGTACGGGCGGAGGCGGCCTGTCCGGCCAGCTCGGCGAGGCGGCCCGGCGGGCAGCCGGTGCGCCAGGAGGCGAGGCGGGCGGCGAGCGCCCGGTCCGCGCCGAGGCGGGCGGCCAGCTCCCGGATCTCGGTGTCGCGGGCGGTGGCGCGGGCGCGCAGCGCCTGGCGCTCCTCGTCGGCGGCGTGCTCGTCGTGCATGGCCGGGTTCGGCGGGACGAGGAACACGCCGGTGTCGGCACCCGGTCCGGCGGGCGGTACGGGCGCCAGCAGGGCGGCGGCGGTACCGACGGCGACGGCGGAGCGGGGCAGCAGCGCGGCGGCGGAGAGCACCTCGCGGGCCCGGCTGTGGGTGTCGGGGTCGGTGATGACCACGCCGTCGACGAGTTCGGGGCGGGCGGCGAGGACGGCCGCGTGGTCGGCCGGGTCCACGGCCTGGGCGAGGTAGCGCCAGCCGGGGAGGGCCGGGATGCCGTGTTCGCCGAGGTATTCGACCGTGGCCAGGACGTCGGGGCCGGGCGGCAGCAGGCCGCCGTCGCCGAGGGCGCCGAGGATGCGGGCGTCGTCGGCGGCGGCGGTGCGCAGGTCGAAGAGCTGGCGCTCGGCGGTGGCGACGCCCGTGTCGAGCAGGTCGCGCAGCTCGTCCGCGCCGCGGTCCAGGTCCTCCGGGGTGAGGCCGGGGGCCTGCTCGGGGGCGTCCGTACCGGATCCGGCGGCCGGGAGGCCCAGGAGGTCTGCGAGGCGGGGCGCGGCGGCCAGCGAGGCGGCGGCGCGGTGTTCCGCGTCGTGGGCGGCCTCGGCGGCGTCGGCGGCGTCCGCCGCGCGGGCGGCGGTCAGTTCGGCGCGGGACTGGGCGGCGGCGGCTTCGCGGGCGGCGTCGGCGGCGGCGCGGGCGGCCTCGCGGGCCTCGTCCCAGCCGGCCACGGCGCTCTTCTCGGCGTCGCTCGCGGCGAGGGCGGCGCGGGCGGGGTCGGCGTCGGGGGCGGAGTCGTCGAGCCAGCCCGCGCGGACGGCTTCGGCGGTCTCCTGCTCGACCTCGCCGAGGCGGGCGCGCAGGTGTTCGGCCTCGCTGCGGGCGCGCTGGGCGGCGGTGGCGGCGGCGGTGGCGTCGCGGTGGGCGCTCTCGCCCAGCTCTTGGAGCTCGGCGGCGCGCTCCTCGCCCTCGTTGGCGACCTCCTCGCCCGCTTCGGCGGCCGTGTGCAGCGCCCGTACGAGCGCGGCGGCGGCGGCGGCGCGGGCGGCCAGCGCCGGGGCGGCGTCCCGTTCGGCTTCGAGGATGGCGGCGGCGACCCGGGCGGAGCGGTCGGCGGCGACGCGGTGGCGCAGCACGGACTCGGCGGCCTGCCAGGCGGCGTGCAGGGTGCGGGCTTCGAGGAGCTCGCGGCGCTGGGCGGTGGCCGCCTTCTCGGCGACGGCGAGGGCCAGCGAGGCGTGCCGGTAGGCGAGTTCGGCGGAGACGGCCGCGCTGCGGTCGCGGGCGGATTCGGCGGCGGTGACCTGGTGGGCGGCGTCGGTGACCCGCTGGGCGAGGTCGGCGGCGCGGCCGCGCTCCTCGGTGGCGCGGGCGGACAGCCGCCGGGCGAGGGTGCGCGTACGGCGTTCCGCCCCCGCGTGGACGTCGCGGGCCCGGGAGCGGGCCGCGGTGGCGTCCACGATCCGGCCGAGGAGGTCCACCGAGCCCGCGGTGAAGTCCCGTTCGGCCATCAGCTCGGCGCGGCGGCCGAGCTTGTTGCCGAAGCCGTGGACCAGGTCGGCGAGGCCGTCCGTGTCGCGGGTGTCGGTGACGGCGCGCAGCAGCAGGTCCGTGAAGTCGGAGTCCTTCTTGACCGCGAAGAGGCCGGCCGCCTCGCCTTCGTCGGCGTTCATCTCGCGCTGGTAGCGGAAGAGTTCGGGGTCGAGGCCGAGGTCGGTGAGGTGTTCGTTCCAGCGGTCGTGGATCTCCTCCCAGGAGACCTCCAGGTGCGGGTACGCCTTGCCCGCCTCCGTGAGCGCGTCGCGGAAGCCCTTCATGGTGCGGCGGCGGCCCTGTGCGCCGGAGACCCCCTCGACGACGGGGCGTACGGCGGTCGATTCGGCGACCGGGAGGTTGTCCAGGCTCAGTCCGGGGCCGGGGCGGAAGGAGTACCAGGCCTCGGCGAACTTCCGCGGGTCGTTCGAGACCTGGCGGCCGCGCCATTCGCTGACCTTGCCGACGACCACGCATGCGCCGGTGCGGGTGTGCTGCCACTCCAGGGCGACGTGGCCGCAGTCGTCGGCGAGCAGGAACTTGCGCAGGACGCCGGAGCTGGCGCCGCCGAGGGTGTTGCGGTGGCCGGGCAGCATCACCGAGAAGATCAGCTTGAGCAGGACGGACTTGCCGCCGCCGTTCTCCAGGAAGAGCACCCCGGCGGGCGCGGGGCGGCGCGGCGGGCCCGACGGCTCGTCCTCGAAGAACTCCGCCTGGGTGGGCGCCGGGTGGGGCACCGGCTCGCCGACTCCGCGCAGGTCGAGCACGGTGTCGGCGTAGCGCGCACCGGCGGGTCCGATGGAGTAGAGGCGGATCCGGGACAGCTCGTACATGGCGGACTCTCGTGATGGCTCGGTACGGGGGCGGGTGGCGGGGGCGGCCGGGTGGTGCTCGCGGTGCCGGCGGGGCTCAGGTGTGGAAGGGCAGGCCCGCGTCGGCGGCCAGTTCCAGGTCGTCACCCTCGGGGGGCGGCAGCAGGGTGGCGGAGCCGTCGCTGACGGCGACCACGCCGAGTTCGAGCAGTTCGGCCATCGCGGCGCTGCCGGCCATGTCGCGGACCTGGAGCTGATAGCGCGGGGTGGTCCGGTAGGTGCCGCCGGCGTCGTCCCCGGTGCGCTGGAGGAACCCGGAGTCGGTGAGGAAGGCGGCGGCCTTGCCGACGATGCCGGTGGTGGAGCCGGCGAGGCGGCGGGCGTCCTTGGTGGCGCCGGTGGCGCTGCGGCGGGCGTAGACCCGCCAGGCGGCCTCCAGGCCGGGGGCGTCGGTGGCCGGGTCGGTGTTCTCGCCCCGCTCCTCGGCGCGCTCCTCCAGGCGGCGGCAGGTCTGGCGGACGAAGGCGTCCACGCCGTTGACCGTGATCCGGCCGATGTAGCCGTCGTCGGCGAGGTCCTCGGGACGCGGGAAGGCGAGGGCGGCGACGGCGAGGTGGGCGAGTCCGTGCAGGAACCGGTCGGCGGAGTCGGCGGTGGTGCGGCGGGCGTAGTCGCCCATGCGGACGGCGAACACCGAGTCCTCCCCCGCGGCGACGGCCATCCCGGCCCGGGGGGAGACCTCCAGGACGACGAGCCCGAGCCCGGTGGCGACGGCGTCGGCGAGCCGCGCGAAGGGCGGGTCCTCGCGGTAGCGGCGCAGGAGTTCGGCGTATTCGGCGTCCCGGGCGGGCAGCAGCTTGGGCTGGAGCCCGAAGGCGACGAGCCGGGCCGCGTCGGCGGCGTCGGCCGGGGTGACGGCGGCGCCCTGGGCGGCGCGGGCGGGGACCGACGCCGCGTCGGGCTCGCTCCACGCGGGGTGCTCGGCGTGGTGGTCGCTCACGGGTGCGTCTCCTCGGGGGCGGTGCGGGTGCTCGCGGTGCGGGTGCGCGCGGTGCGGTGGGCCGCGGCGGGGGTGTTCGGGGGCGGGGCGGGGCGGCGGCGCCCGGGGGTGGGGCGCGGGCGCGTCGCCGCGGGGCGCGGGGGGCGGGTTGTCCTACGACCTGCACGGCGCCTGGAACGAGTACGTCGGCCCCAACGCCTCGCTCTTCGACGACGGCAAGGACG
>NZ_JBEOXE010000128.1:0-9206 GCF_040296485.1 Streptomyces sp. NPDC002138
CAACTCCGGCACCAAACCAGACCCGAACTCCACCGCAGTGTCATTCCACTCCGACACCACCCGACGACGCTCCACACCACCCAACACCTCAACGGCGCGCAGCGGGAGTTCCTCTCCGCCGTCCAAGACCGTCTCCAGTGCGGCGACCAGGCTCTCGGCCGCGGTGAGGACGAGGGCGCCCACGGCCGCGGCGTCGATGGGGGCGACGGCGTCCACTGCCAGGCCGAGGCCGTGGCCGTGGTCGTCGACGGCGACCGAGAGGGGGTAGTTGGTGCGGTCGTGCGTGAACAGGGTGGTGATTCCGGCCATGCCGAGCCCGTTGTCCGAGCCGTGTGGGGCGTTGTGGCGGTAGTTGAAGATCGAGGTGAACAGCGGCGTGTCGCCGACCACGCCGCTGGCGCGCTGGGCCAGGGCCAGCGAAGCGTGCTCGTGCTCCAGCAGTTCGGCCAGCTGGTCGCGCATGGCTTCGAGAGCCGCGCGTACACCGAGGTCGTCGATCCGCGTGCGGACCGGGAGGGTGTTCATGTAGGGGCCGGCGACCCGGTCCGCGCCCGCGCCGCCGTTCATGCGGCCGAAGAGGACCGTGCCGAAGACGACGTCGTCGCGGCCGGACACCACCGCGAGCACGCGGGCCCACGCGAGGTGCATTACCGTCGCCGCGCTCGCCCCGAGCCGATGCGCGATGTCCCGCACCCGTCCGGCGAGCTCCGGGGAGAGCTCCAGGTCCGCTCGGACGACCCCGGCGCCGTCACCCCGCACGTCGACCTGCCCGTAAGGAGCGGTCGGGTCGGTCACGTCGCCCAGAAGCTCGCCGAAGTACCTCTCGTGCTCCGACCGCTCGACCGCGCCGCGCGCCTGGGCCACGAAGTTCCGGAAGGGCAGCGGCTCGGACAGCTCGTCGCCGCGCCCGGCGAGGATGGCCTGTACCTCGCGGAGCAGCACCTCTCGGGCCGTGTGGTCCTGCACCATGTGGTGCATCCGCAGCAGTGCCAGCCACCGGCCGGTGCCGGGTTCGGCTGACGTGTGGACGTCGAGCAGCGGGGCGTGGGCCAGGTCCATCGCCTGGGCGACGGTCAGCAGCTGTTCGATGGGCTCGGGACCCTGGGGGTCGAGCGTCACGTCGGTGACGGGCAGTACCGCGCGTCGCCGGACGACCTGGACCGGCTCGGACAGGCCCTCCCACACGATGCCGGTGCGGAGGATGTCGTGGCGGTCGATCACCTGCTGGAGCGCGTCGAGGAAGGAGCCGAGCAGTTCGCGAGAGTCGAAGCCGATCACAGTGGGGATCAGGTAGGCGTCCTCTCCCCTCTCCCCGAGCAGGTGGTGGAAGAGGAGGCCCTCCTGGAGGGGGGCGAGGGGGTAGACGTCGGCGATGTTCGCCGCGCCGCCCTCGACTGTGGCAACGATGCGCTGCACGTCGTCCGTGGACAGCTCGACCAGCGGGAGCATCTCGGGGGTGATCTCCCGCGCGTCTGCGGGGATGAGGTTCTCGGGTACGGCGACGGTGTCCGTGCCGGTCGCCAGCGCGAGACCGGCCGGGGTCGGCGTCTGGAACAGGGCGCGGACCGGAACCGACACGCCACGCTCGCGCAGCCGCTCCACCAGTCGGATCGCCATGAGCGAGTGCCCGCCCAGGGTGAAGAAGTCGTCTTCCGCGCCGACCTGCTCGAGGCCGAGGACCTGGGCGAACGCGGCGCAGAAGATCTCCTCGCGCGGGTTGGCAGGGCCGCGGCCCGCCGCGGTGCTGTACTCCGGGGCGGGCAGGGCAGCGCGGTCGAGCTTGCCGTTCACCGTCAGCGGCAGCGCGTCCAGCACCACCACCACGCTCGGCACCATGTACTCCGGCAGCCGCTCGGCCACGAACTTACGTACAGCCAGGGGCAGTTCAGATGCCGCATCGGCTTCGGTGCGCGATGTTCCGTCCGCTACGACGTAGGCGACGAGGCGGGTGTCGCCGGGGGTGTCCTGGCGGGCGATCACCGCGGCCTGCGCGACCTGCGGGTGCTGGGCCACCGCGGACTGGACCTCGCCGGGCTCGATCCGGAACCCGCGGATCTTGACCTGGTCGTCGGAGCGGCCGGCGAAGACGAGCCGGCCCTGCGGCGTCCAGCGGGCCAGGTCGCCGGTGCGGTACATCCGTACGCCGGGCTCGAAGGGGCAGGCAACGAAGCGTTCCGCCGTCAGCCCGGTGCGGCCGATGTAGCCGCGCGCCAGCTGCGCGCCGGTGATGTACAGCTCGCCCGCCACGCCCGGCGCGACAGGCCGCAGGTGTCCGTCGAGGACGTACATCCGGGTGTTGGCCATGGGTGTGCCCAGGGGGACCGCGCCCTCGCCGTGGGGATCGACCTGGCCCAGAGCCGTGATGACGGTGGCCTCGGTGGGACCGTAGCTGTTGAGGAGGCGACGGCCGCGGGCCCAGGCGCGGGCGAGTGCGGGCTCGATCGCCTCGGACCCGACGACGATCGGGCCGACGCCGGCCAGGTCGTCCAGGTCCAGCACCGCCAGAAGGGACGGCACGAGGCTGGCTGAGCGTACGCCGGCCGACCGCACGAGTTCGCGCAGCAGGGCCGGCTCGGCCCGCTCGGCGGCGCTGGCGACCACGAGGACGCCACCGGAGGCGAGCGTCACGGCGACGTCCAGGACCGAGGCGTCGAAGTTGAACGAGGCGAACTGCAGTACGGCGACGCCGGGGGCGACGTCCATCTGCGGGCCGAACACCGACACCATGTTCGCCATCGCGGCGTGCGCGACAGCCACGCCCTTCGGGCGGCCGGTCGAGCCCGAGGTGTAGATGACGTAGGCGAGGCCGTCCGGCGCGACGGACACCTGCGGTGCCCGGGTCGGGAGCTGAGCGATTGCGGCCGCGACCCGCGCGTCGTCAAGCCATACGGTGTTCGCAGCTTCGGCCACCGCTGTGTCGCGGCGCCCGATGACCACCCCGGCGCCGCTATTGGCCAGCATGAACGCGATGCGCTCCGCCGGGTGCTCCGGGTCCAGGGGCACGTACGCGCCACCGGCCTTCCATACGGCGAGGATGGAGGCGACCATGTCGACACCGCGCGGCAGGCACAGGCCCACCACGGACTCGGGGCCGACACCCTGGGCGATCAGGTGGTGGGCGAGACGGTTGGCGCGGGCGTCCAGCTCGGCGTACGAGACCTGCTCGCCCCCGAAGACCACGGCGACCGCGTCCGGCGTACCAGCCGCGTGCGCCGCGAACAGCTCCGGCACCGTCGCCGGGGCGACCTCGGTCGCGGTGTCGTTCCACTCGGTCAGGACGCGGCGGCGCTCGTCAGGGGCGAGTACGTCGACCTCGCTCACGCGGGTCTGCGGATCGGCGGCCATCGCGGCCATGACACGCACGAGCCGCTGCCCGATCAGCTCGGCCGAGGCCACGTCGAAGAGGTCGGACGCAGCGACTATCTCGCCGCGCAGGCCTGCCGGAGCACCGTCGCGGTCGGTCACCTCGGCGACGGACAGATCGAGGTCGAACTTGGCGGCCACCTCGGCCGAGAGCTCTGCCGTCATCCGCACGGCCCGCGCGCCAGGCAGGTCGACGACCGCCTCGGCGGTGTTCTGGACGGTCAGCAGGACCTGGAAGAGCGGGTGGCGGGCGAGCGAGCGCGTCGGCGCGAGTTCCTCGACCAGTTTCTCGAAGGGCACGTCCTGGTTCGCGAACGCGGACAGACCGGTCTCGCGCACCTGGAGCAGCAGCTCGCGGAAGGTCGGGTCACCCGACAGGTCTGTGCGCATCACCAGGGTGTTGACGAAGAAGCCAACCAGGTCGGCGAGCGCAACGTCGGACCGGCCGGCCACCGCCGCACCGATCGGGATGTCCGTGCCCGCGCCCAGCCTCGAGAGCAACACCGCCAGCGCCGCCTGCACGATCATGAAGGTGGTGACGCCCTCGGCGCGCGCCAGCTCTGCCAGCCGCGCGTGCACGTCCGCAGGAACCTCGAACGTGACGCTGTGTCCTCGGTGGGAGGCAGTCAGCGGGCGGGACCTGTCGAAGGGCAGCTCCAGCCCTTCGGGAATTCCGTCCAGGGCCTGGCGCCAGTAAGCGATCTGGCGGGCCATCACACTGTCGGCGTCCTGCTCGTTACCGAGCAGCTCGCGCTGCCAGAGCGTGTAGTCCGCGTACTGGACGGGCAGCGGCTCCCACTCCGGCGCGCCGCCCTGCGAACGGGCGGTGTACGCCAGGGAGACATCCCGGGCCAGGGGACCCATGGAGTAGCCGTCGCCGGCGATGTGGTGCACGACGACCGCCAGGGCGTGCTGGTCGGGCCCGGCAGAGAACAGCCAGGCTCGAATGGGGAGTTCACGCGAGAGATCGAAGACGTGCCCGCCGGTCACCTCGTTCACGGCGCCCGCCAGATCGGGTGCCGCCGCGACTTCCACACACTCGAGCGCCCATTCGACATCCTCGACGTCCAGGATGTTCTGGTAGGGCTCACCGTCGGCTACGGCAAAAGTGGTCCGCAGGACCTCATGGCGCTCCAGGACGTCGCGCAGCGCGGACGCGAGCGCCTCCCGGTCGACCTCGCCCGACAGGCGCAGCACGATCGGAATGTTGTAGGTCGCACTCGGACCCTCAAGCTGCTCGATGAACCACAACCGACGCTGCGCAAATGACAACGGAAACATCAGGACTCCTCCTGGTTACGTCCTGGCCGCAACGTCGGCCTAGGCTGACTGTCTATATCTAGGCTTCTTTGCATGCGCATTTGCATGCAAATCCTGCCGTTTCCGGGCATGCGGAATATCGCGCCCTCGGTAAGCAATTCATGGCTTGCCTAGCCCAGGAGGTCGGCGCGATTGACCGAGTCGGCCGGGGTGCTACCCACATGAACGGTCATTGGGTTCCCCGCACTCGACATACCCCGTGCATGTCCGCGCCTCGCCATGCAAAGGCCTGCCGGGAAGCCTGCCGAGGCCATAGGCCACGACGAGGCCCTGGCCACGGCATGCGACACCGCCGCCGACTATTTCACTTCCATCGGCGCGAAAAGGTCCAGCCGTCGGGCGCGGCGGCGAAGGCCGGCCAGAGGGAACTGCTTCCCTCCTCGTCGATCAGACCCAGGTAACCGGAACCCGAATCGTCGAACGGATTCGCCACGACGCATTCCCTTCCATGAAGCAAATCAGTGGGGTGATGACATGGATGCCGACTTCTCTTTGAACATCCGCGCCGTCCGATGGAGGTTTATCGGCTCTCCACCATGGCTCAACGCGACCCACTATCTCCCAGGCCCCCGCGACGATCAATGATCAACAGCCGTCCACCCGACGTTGCCGACGAGCGCGGCCGCCACCGGAAATCTCCCTGTGCAAGTGCGGCCGAGCGGCACTTGAACAGGGGTTCGTCATGGTCCGAAGGGTCCGGAAGCGCGTACGGCCGCCGCGCCCGACCGGGGTCGGATGCGGCGGCCGATCGGGGTCGGATGCGGCGGCCGATTGGCCATCGGTACCCCTTGACTGGCCGGGCCCGGGGGCTCGTCAGTCGGCGGTCATCGGTTCCGCCGGTCGCGCATCGGGCGCAGGGTCGGCCTGGTTGACTTTGTGTTTCCGATCTGCTGTGCGAACCCGGCTACGGTTGGCGCTTCGAACAGGGCCCGGATCTCGGCCTCGACTCCCATCTCCGCCCGAACCCGGCTGACGAGCTCGGCGGCCAGCAGTGAGTGCCCGCCGAGGGCGAAGAAGTCGTCATCGACGCTGACCCGCTCCACACCCAGCACTCTCGCGAAGATCTCGCAGAGGAGTTCCTCCTGCGGAGTCGTGGGCTTTCGGCCGGTGCCCGCCACGACCGTGAAGTCGGGGGCGGGCAGGGCCTTGCGGTCGAGCTTGCCGTTCACCGTCAGCGGCAGCGCGTCCAGCACCATGACCGCCGCCGGCACCATGTATGCCGGCAGCTTCCCGCCAACGAACTCCCGTACCCAGGAGGCAAGTTCCCTGTCGTCCTTGTCCGTTCCGGCGGCCGGGACGATGTAAGCGACCAGCGCGGTGGCACCTGCCGTCCCGGCCCGGGCGATCACTGCCGCCTGTGCCACCCCAGGGTGAGTGGCGATCACGGCTTGTACCTCGCCAGGCTCGATCCGGAAACCACGGATCTTCACCTGGTCATCACTACGGCCCGCGAACACCAGCTGACCATCACCAGCCCACCGCGCCCGGTCACCGGTCCGGTACAACCGCTCACCCGAACCACCGAACGGATCCGCCACGAACCGCTCCGCCGTCAGACCTGAGCGCCCGACATACCCACGCGCCAGCTGACTGCCCGCCACATACAGATCACCCACCACACCCGGCGCAACCGGCTGCATCCGCCCGTCCAGCACGAACATCCGCGTATTGGCCACCGGAGAACCGAACGGCACCACACCCTCACGGCCCGGATCCACCCGGCCCGCAGCAGTAATCACCGTCGCCTCCGTCGGCCCGTACGTATTGACCAGACGACGACCACGCGACCACCGCCGCGCCATACCCGGCTCAATCGCCTCCGCACCCACCACCAACGCCTCGACACCCGCCAGATCATCCGGCTCCAGCACCCCCAGCAGCGAAGGCACCACACTCGCCGAACGCACCCGCGCCGAAGCCACCAGCTCCCGCAACAACCCCGGCTCAGCCCGCTCAGCCGCAGTCGCCACCACCAGCACACCACCGCACGCCAGCGTCACCGCCACATCCAGCACCGACGCATCAAAATTGAACGAAGCGAACTGCAGCACCGGAACACCAGGACCGACATCCATCAACGGACCGAACACCGACACCATGTTCGCCATCGCCCCATGCCCGACAGCCACACCCTTCGGCACACCCGTCGAACCCGACGTGTAAATCACATACGCCAGACCCTCCTGCCCAACCCTGACATCAGGCGCACCCGCCCCAGCAGCCGCCAGCGCAGGATCAGAGGCCAGCGCAGGATCATCCACCCACACCACAGACTCGGCCCCGACCGGCACACCATCACGCCGGCCCACCACCACCCGGGCACCACTGTCCGCCACCATGAACGCCAGCCGCTCCACCGGCAGCTCAGGATCCAGCGGCACATACGCACCACCGGCCTTCCACACCGCCAGAATGGAAGCGACCATGTCCACCCCGCGCGGCAGACACAGACCCACCACCGACTCCGCACCCACACCCTGACCGATCAGGTGATGAGCAAGACGATTGGCACGGGCATCCAGCTCCCCGTAAGAAACCTCCACACCATCGAACACCACCGCAACCGCACCCGGCGAAGCCGCCACATGCGCCGCGAACAACTCCGGCACCATCTCCGAAGCAACCTCAACCACCGTGTCGTTCCACTCCGTCAGGAGCCGGAACCGCTCGTCCGCGTCAAGTACGTCGACGTCACTTACCCGGGTCCGCGAATCTGCGGCCACCGTCTCCAGAACCCGCCCCAACCGCTGAGCGATCGAGTCGGCAGACGCCGACTCGAAAACATCGGCCGACGCAATCAACGAACCACGCAGCCCAGCCGGCGCACCACCCTCGTCGAAGACCTCAGCCAGCGACACATCCAGGTCGAACTTGGCCACCACATCCATCTGCGCCCTCTCCGCCTCCACAGACCGGCGCGAGGACTCGGTAACGGGGAGGTCGAGGACAGCCTCTGCGTTGTTCTGGAGGGTCAGCATCACCTGGAACAGCGGGTGGCGGGCCATCGAACGGGCCGGGGACAGCTCCTCCACCAGCTTCTCGAACGGCACGTCCTGATGCGCGAAAGCAGAGAGACCCCTCTCACGCACCCGGCCCAACAGCTCACGGAAGGTCGGGTCCCCCGACAGGTCCGTGCGTATGACGAGGGTGTTGACGAAGAAGCCGACGAGGTCGTCCAGCGCCTCATCCGTACGGCCCGCGTTCGCGGCACCGATGGGGATATCGGTGCCCGCACCGAGCCTGGACAGAAGTACGGCCAGCCCGGCCTGGAGGACCATGAACATGGTCACACCCTCGGCCCGAGCAACTTCCTGCAGGCGTGCATGGACCTCCGCCGGGAAGTCCAGCGGCACCGCGCACCCCCGGTGGTCGGCTGCGGGCGGCCGGGGCCGGTCGAAGGGCAGTTCCAGCTCTTCGGGCAGCCCGGCGAGGGCCTCACGCCAGTAGGCGACCTGTCGGGCGGCCAGGCTGTCGGGATCCTCGCTGTCCCCGAGTACTTCACGCTGCCACAGCGCATAGTCGGCGTACTGCACCGGCAACGGCTCCCAGCCGGGAAGCCGGCCCTCGACACGCGCCGCGTAAGCCGTCGACAGGTCCCTGGCCAGCGGGGCCCACGACCAGCCGTCACCCGCGATGTGATGAACCACCACGACCAGGACCTGCTCATCAGGACCCGCCCGCAACAGCCACGCCCTGATCGGAACCTCGCCGGACAGGTCGAACTCATACCGCTCCGCTTCAGCGACCGCAGCAGGCAGTTCCTCCGGCGTCATATCCGCCACAATCAGCTGCCAGTCGAGCTCTTCGCTGTCCAGGATCCGCTGGTAGGGCTGGTCTTCGTGTGTGGGAAACACGGTGCGCAGGGCCTCGTGGCGCTCAAGGACGTCCCGCAGCGCCGTGTTCAGCGCCCGCTCATCGACAGCGCCCGAAAGACGCACGCGGACCGGGATGTTGTAGGTGGTGCTGGGCCCTTCGAGTCTGCCGAGGAACCACAGGCGGCGCTGGGCGAAGGACAGCGGAACGTGTTCGGGACGGGCCTGGAGGGTCAGGGCAGGCCGTGTCTCTCCGTCGTCGGCGAGTCCCGCGGCCAGTCCCGCCACGGTCGGGGAGTCGAAGAGCATGCGGATGTCGAGCTCGACGCCCAGCACGGCACGGATCCGGCTCGCGAGCCTCACCGCAAGAAGCGAGTGACCGCCCAGCGCGAAGAAGTCGTCATCCACACCCACACTCGCCACACCGAGGACCTGCGCGAAGACCCCGCACAGGATTTCCTCCCGGACGTTCGCCGGCGCCCGGCCCACCACCGCACCAGAAACCTCCGGCGCCGGCAGCGCCTTGCGGTCCAGCTTCTTGTTCACCGTCAGCGGCAGCTCATCCAGCACCACCACCGCCGAAGGAACCATGTACTCCGGCAGCCGCTCACCAGCCGCCTCCACCACCACACCGGCCAGCCGCGAAACCACCGCCCCCGGCGCCGCCACCACATACGCCACCAGACGCCGCTCCCCCGGCACATCCTCACG
>NZ_JBEOXE010000129.1:0-8786 GCF_040296485.1 Streptomyces sp. NPDC002138
CGGGGTCTCCTGACCCGGCACCTCGCCCGCCGAACCCGCCGAACCCGCCGCCCCAGCCGCCCCGCGCGGGCCCCCGTCCCGGCCACCCGCGTCCCGGCGACCCGCGCCCCGCCCCGGCAGGGGCCCCCGCAGCGCCGCCAGCAGCGCGTAGTTCTCCGCGAGGAACAGCCGCCCCGGCCCGCCCACCGGCTCCGGGACCCGCTGCCCCGTCAGGTCCAGGTACAGCGCCCGTACGACGTCCAGCCCGCCCTCGTCCGTGAACAGCCGGAACTGCGCCCCCGGCCGCGGGTTGAAGTCCACCAGCCGGAAGCAGCCCCGCTCGTCCCGCCGGAAGTCCAGGTCCAGGATCCCCTGGTAGCCCAGCCGTTCCGCGAGCCGCAGCCCCGCCTCCTCCACCGCCGGGTCGGGCAGCCAACGCCCCATCGCCGTCAGCCCCGTACGCACCGGCCACGACAGCTCCTTGCGCCCGGAGCCGGCGAGCAGCGGGTGCCCGCCCCGGGTGAAGCAGCCGTGGAAGAACCAGTCCGTGTCGGGCCCCGCGGGCAGGAAGCGCTGGAGCAGCAGCGGACTCCCGGCCTCCGCGGAGCGCTCGTACAGCCGCCGCGCCTCGGCCGCGGTGTGCACGAGCGTGGTGCTGCGCAGCCCGCCGCCCGCGGGCAGCAGCCAGGGCCGGCTCCACTTGGCCACCACCGGCAGCCCGAGCCGCCAGGCGGCCTCGGCCGCCTCGGACGCGCTCGCCGGGATCACCGTCTCCGGGTGCGGTACGTCCCAGCGCGCGCAGAGTCGCGACAGCTCGGCCTTGTCGGCCACCCGGGCGGGCAGGCCGTCGGGCTGATGGGGGATCCGGTACCGGTCCTGGAGCATCGGCGCGATCCGCGACACCGCGATCGCGCTCAGGTCGTCCATGGGGACGAGCACCGCGGGGCGGCCGATCCGCTCCGCGACACCGGTCAGGCACTCGAGCAACGCCTCGGGGCGCTCGGGGTCGACCCCGCCGGAGGGGCCGGGGTGCACCGCGCGCAGATAGCGCGACCGTCTCATGGGACCTCCCCCTGTCTCGACGACGGCATGGACCTCCACGCCCCCCCGCCCAAGGGATCTGACGGCGCCGAGGGTTCCGTGGTGGAACGGATTCCGGTCGAGTCTGAGCAGAACAGCGGGCACATGGTTGGCGAACGCGTGCATGGAAGCGGTGTCTTTCACCTAGTCGGACCAAGCGGAGAGAGTGCGCAGCTGCGAATGGCCTACGCCGCGGCCACCGGACAGGCCATTCGTCAGATGTGATGCCTAACGTCTTTGGTAAGCACACCGATTCGGGCAAGCTCGGGAGACGCCATGTCCAGACCACACCGCAGATTGGTGAGCACCTGCGTCGGTACGGTCACGGCCGGACTGCTCGCCACCGGCGCCGCGCTCGCGGCACCCGAGGACGACAGGACGTCCGGCTCGGACATCGCGATGGGCGCCTATCTCGACTACGGCCCGTCGGGCGTGGCGCGGATCCCCCGCCTGTCGCGCTGGCTGGGCGGCAAGGAGATCCGGGTCGGGCACACCTACCTGCCCGGCGACCGGTGGTCGAACATCGAGGGCACCGACTTCCTGTCGGCCTGGGCCACCTGGCGCCGGGCGGCCAAGGACCGGATGTTCGTCCTCAACGTGCCCATGCAGGAGCGCAACGAGGGCCGGATCCCCGACTACCGGGTGGCCCAGCTGATCCGCGCGGGCGCGGACGGCGAGCACGACGAGCACTTCCGGAAGCTCGCCGAGCGGCTGGTGTCCCTCGGCGTGCCGGACACGGTCGTCGTGCTCGGCTGGGAGATGAACGGCACCACCTACACCCACCGCTGCGGGCCCGACCCGGAGCGCTGGAAGGTCTACTGGAAGCGCGTCGTGACGGCGATGCGGTCGGTGCCCGGCCAGGAGTTCAAGTTCGACTTCGCGCCGAACCGCGGTACGGACGCGATCGGCTGGACCAAGTGCTACCCCGGTGACGACGTCGTCGACATCATCGGGATGGACTCGTACGACCAGGGTCCGGGCCGCACCTTCGACGACCAGGTGAGCCAGCCGTACGGGCTCCAGCAGCACGTCGACTTCGCGAAAGCACACGGCAAGGAGATCTCGTACCCGGAGTGGGGGCTGTTCCGGCACGGGGACAATCCCGAGTACGTGCGGCGCATGCTGAAGTGGATCGAGCAGCACCGGCCGATCTACCACACCATCACGGACTACTGCCCGCACGGCGTGTGGCAGTGCAAGCAGAACCCGCGCTCCTCCAGGGTGTTCCGCGACGCGCTGGCCGCCAAGCCGGACCCGCTGCCGACGCCCGTCGTCCCGACCCCGGTGATCCCGACGCCGGTGGTCCCCACGCCGGTCGTCCCGACCCCGGTGGTTCCGACCCCGGTGGTTCCGACCCCGGTCGTCCCGACCCCGGTCGTCCCGACGCCCGAGATCCCCACGCCGCAGATCCCCACACCCCAGGTCCCGACGCCCCAGGTCCCGACCCCGCAGGTGCCGACCCCGCAGGTCCCGACTCCTCAGGTCCCGACCCCGCAGGTGCCGACCCCGCAGGTCCCGACTCCTCAGGTCCCGACCCCGGCCGTCCCCTCGCCCGTCGTGCCCTCGCCCGAAGCCCCCAGTCCCTTCCCGGTGCCGTCGCCGCTGGTGCCCAGCCCCGTGGCCCCGAGTCCCGAGGCCCCCAGCCCGGTCGCGCCCAGCCCGGAGGTCCCGGTCGCCCCCAGCCCGGTCGCCCCCAGCCCGGTCGCGCCCAGCCCCGAGGCACCGGTCGTGGTCCCGGTTCCGCAGTCGCCGTCCCCGGCACCCGTGTCGCCGTCCCCGGCGGCCCCGCTCCCCGAGGCGCCGTCGCCCGCTCCCGTCCCCTCGCCCCTGCCCACGCCGGTCAAGCCCCCGGTGGCCCCCAAGCCGCCGGTCCCCGTGAAGGAGTGGTGCGTCCCGCTCAACTTCGGCGAGTGGCTGTCCAAGCTGGTCGGTCAGCAGTCGGTCTGCGTGAAGATCGGCCTGGGCGACGACCACACCTGGTGGCCGTTCTAGCCGCGGCGGCGGCAACGGCGACGGCACGGGCGACGGCGACCGCGTCACCGGACGCGCAGTTCGTTCAGCCGGGCCCGCCAGTCACGGGCGGCCGGCAGGGACTCGCGCAGCGCCCCCACCGCCCGCTCGCGCCCCGAGACCTGCGACTCGTGCAGTCGCAGCAGGGGCGCGAGCGGGGCCGTGGCCAGCAGGAACCGCTGGTTGACCACGACTTCGGGCCGCCAGTGGTTCTTGTACGGTTCGGACCCGCGCAGGAAGCTGACCACCGGCCGGCCCTCCGCGAGCGCCCGGCCCGTCTCGTGGCGCAGCAGCAGGGTCGCCACGTCCACCTTCCGGTCCCGCAGCCCCGGGTCGGCCCCGTACAGGTAGCCCCCGCTCAGCCCGGCCGAGAGCAGCGTGACGTTCGCGGCCACCACCTTCCCGTCCAGCCGGAATTCGGTCAGCCGGCCCTCCCCGCACCGCACCATCCGCCGGGTCGCCCGGGTCAGGTGCTCCGCGAAGCGCGGCTTGAGGTGCTCGGGGGTCACCCCGCGGCCGCGCCACTGCTTCTCGTGCAGCCGCAGCAACGTCCGCACCGCGCGCGGCACTTCCTGTTCGGTGACGTCGCGCTCCTCGATGCCCGCCGCGTCGGTCTTGCGGAGCTTGGCGCGCACCCGCTGGGCCCCCGCCTTCGGCATCCGCTTGACCAGCTCGTCGAAGGGCAGCGTGGGCAGCTCCATACAGGTGGAGTCGGTCAGCCGGGCACGCGCGCCGGGCCACTGCCCGTACAGCCGCTCGGCCGCGGCCCCGGGCCGCACCTCGCGCAGGTCGACCACCGCGCCGCGGGCGGCCCGGTGCAGGCCGCGCGCGAGCGCGGGGACGACCTGGACGGCGTGCTCCGCGTCCACCAGGACGTCGAAGTAGTCGGTGATGCCCCCGCCGAGCGGGACGAGCAGCGGCAGCGGCCGGTGTACGAGCATCAGCGCGGCCGCGCCGACCAGCTCGCCCCCGCGCCGGACCAGGACGACGCGCAGCCGCCCCTCCCGGCCGTAGGACAGCCACCAGGAGTGCAGCCAGGCATGGCTCTGGAACGGGGTGGCGGTGGGGCAGCTGCGCACGAGCCCGTTCCACGGCTCTTCCAGCGCGGCGAACTGCCGGGGGTCGCGGCACAGCGTCACCGACAGGGCCCCGGTGGAGCCCGCGCTCATCGCACCGGCTCCTTCTCCTTCGCGGAGGCCGCGGCGTCGGCGGCCTCGCCCTGGGCGGGCAGCGAGGTCACGTAGCCGGACTCGGTGTGCGCGGCGCCGGTCTGGGCCGCCTCCGCCCCGTCCGTACGGCGCCTGCGGCCGGGCCTGGCCAGCAGCCACAGGCCGCCGATCAGGCCGCCCGCGCACAGGCCGACGGCTCCGCTGAGCGGGGCGGAGGGCGAGGCGGGGTCGCTGGGGGCGACGGCCTGGTTGAACAGCAGCAGCTGCACGCCGGTGTTCTTCGCGGCCTGATTGCTGCTCAGGGACAGCGCGTCGGCGACCGCGTTGGCGATGTCGGCGGCGCCGGTGGCGGACCGAGAGGTGCCGGTGATCGCGATCATCGGGGACTCGGGGGAGGTCTCGGCGCGCACCTGCTTGCGCAGCTGCTCGGCGCCGATGCCGGCCCGGGGCTGGGCGTAGGCGAGGGTGGAGCTGCTGGTGGCGATGCGGGCGTACGCCTGGGCGAAGCCGAGGGCGGTGGCCGGTTCGGTGGTGTCGCCCGGGACGGCGACGACATAGCTGGTGGCGGCGTACTCGGGGGCCTTCAGCACCCCGTACGCCCCGCCCGCGGCCAGGCCCAGCAGGGCGCAGGCGGGCAGCGGCCACCACACGGGCAGCGGCCGCAGCCGCCCCCGCACGCGGTGCCCCCGCCGCCCGCGGGGCGCCGGGTCCTTCTCCGGCGTGCGGTCGGACTTCTTGTGGTCGGGGGTCTCGGCCATGTGCGTGCTCACTTCCTCGTGGAGGGGAGTTCGGTGTCCGGTCCCCGCGGTGTGCGGGGCCGGTGGAACGGTTCAGGCCGTGTCGCCGGCCCGGGCGCGCGTGTCCGTCGCGGCCGCGGGACCGGGCCCGGTGGCCCCTCCCCGAGGCGGCGCGACGGCGCCCGGCGGCGGCTCCGGCGGGGCCTGGGCCGCCGGTACTCCGGGCGCCGCGTCGCTCGGCACGGCCACCGGGCGGGGCTCCGGCCGGCGGGCGGGGGCGAGGGCCTGCGCGTAGACGTGCAGGAGCTGTTCCGCGCTGCGCGCGATGTCGTAGCGGCGGACCACCGGCGGGGGCGGCAGCCGTCGGGCGCCGGCCTCCATGTGGCCGCGCAGGGCCGCGACCAGCTCTTCCTGCCCGGGCCCGATCCGGCGCGCGCCCGGGGCCTGCGTCGCGGGCAGGTCGTCGATCGCCGGGCAGGTGACGTGCAGGACGGGCAGCCCGGCGGCCAGCGCCTCGACCACCGCCAGCCCGAACGCCTCCTCCCGCGACGGCGAGACGAAGACGTCCATGGCGGCGAGCAGCGCCGGGATCCCGGGGGTGCGGCCGTCGGCGCTGTCGCCGAGCGGGTCGCGCTCCCCCAGCAAGTGGATCCGGTGCTGCGCCCCCAGCTCGGCGGCGAGCAGCCGCAGCCGGGGCCGCTCGGGGCCGTCCCCGGCCAGCAGCAGGTGCGCCCCGGGCAGCGCCGCCACCGCGCGCACCAGCGCGTCGAAGCGCTTGCCCGGCACCAGCCGCCCGACCCCGCCGACCACGAAGGCCCGTTCGGGCAGGCCGGTGCGCGCGCGGGTGGCGCGGCGCACCGACTCGTCGAAGCGGAAGCGGACGGCCTCGATCCCGTTCGGTACGACGTGGACGCGGGCCGCGGGCACCCCCCAGCCCTCCAGCCGGGCCGCGACCGTGTCCGACACCGCCACGGTCGCCGCGCCCAGCTTCTCGCTCGCCAGGTACAGCGCCCGTACCCCGCCGGACAGCGGGCGGCCTTCGATCTCCCCTTCGCCGAGGGAGTGTTCGGTGGCCACGGTCGTGCCGACGCCCGCGAGCCGGGCCGCGATGCGCCCGTACACGCAGGCCCGGTAGAGGTGGGTGTGCACCAGGTCGTACTCGCCGCGCCGGATGAACTTCACCAGCCGCGGCAGCGCGCCCAGGTCGCGGTTGCCGCGCATGCCCAGGTTGATCACGCGGACCCCGTCGGCGCGCAGCCCCTCCGCGACCGGCCCGGGGTTGGTCAGGGTCAGGACGTCGCACCGCATCGGCAGGTGCCGCAGCAGCAGCCGCAGCTGCTGTTCGGCCCCGCCGACGCCGAGCCCGGTGATGATGTGGAGCGCCTTGAGGGTCTTCACCCGCGCACCGCCCGACGCAGCCCGGCGACCTGGTGGCGCAGCCGCTTGATCCGCAGCCGGGCCGCGCCGTCGGCCTGGCTGACGTGGGTGCGGGGCAGGGCGTACGGGCCCACGAGCGCCCCGGGGTCGATGGCGCACGCGTAGCGGTACCCGGCTGCGCGGGTCGCCCCGACGACCCGGCGGTCGATGGATCCGTACGGGTAGCAGAACCCCTCGGGCAGGGTCCCGGTCAGCTCCCGCAGGAGTTCGCGGCTGCCGCGCAGCTCCTGCTGGAGGACGTCGTCGGGGACGGCGGTCAGGTGCTGGTGGAGCAGTCCGTGCGAGCCGATCTCCTGGCCCGCCTCGGCCACCGCGCGGATCTCCTCCGCGCTCAGCAGGGGCTTGCGCGGGCCCAGCGGGTCCCAGACGTTGTCCACGCCGAGCCGCCCGGGCAGCACGAACAGGGTCGCGGTGCAGCCGTGCCGCTGGAGCAGCGGCAGGGCGTCGTCAAGGAAGTCGGTGTAGCCGTCGTCGAAGGTCAGGCCGACCAGCCCGGCGGCCCGCCCGGCCGCGCGGGCCCGCAGCAGCTCGCCGACGGAGACGCCGCGCAGGCCGCGCGCGCGCAGCCAGCGCAGCTGGGCCTCCAGGGCGTCGGGGGTGACGGTGATGCCGTAGGGGTCCTCGGCGGGGTCGGTGAACCCGGTCACCGAGTGGTACATGAGGACCCACGGGGAGCCGGACGGGGCCTTGCGGGCGGGGGCCGCCGCGGCGACGGGCGCCGTGTCGGTGTCAGCGGACATGACGGAACCTCTGGGTGATCAGGGCGGGCAGGGCGGTGACTTCGAGCGCCCGTATGGCCATGCCGGAGGCTCCGAACATGGCGGGCACCAGCAGCGCGCCGAGCGCCGCGCTGAGCAGGGGGTCGGGGATCATCGGGCCGGCGATCCAGCCCGTCCCGCAGGCCGCGGCGGCGGCGACGGCGAGCCGGCCGATGCTGGTGGCGACCCGGCGGACCTGGATCGCGACGATCCGCGAGCCGAGGCCCGTGAGCAGCAGGGCCGCGGTGGTGGAGATGCCCGCGGCGTTGGCGGCGGCGATCCCGTAGGTCCCCCACCAGCCGACCGCGAAGGCGCCGGCCACGACGTTGACGAGGAGTCCGGCGCCCATCGCGAGCGCCGGGAACCAGGTGGGCCGGGCGGTCGAGAAGAAGGGCCGGCTCAGCGCCCCGACGAGGCAGTGGCCGAGCAGTCCGATGCCGTAGACCCGCATGACGGAGGCGGTGGCGAGGGTGTCCCGGTGGGTGAAGGCACCGCGTTCGAAGAGGACCTGGATGATCTGGGGCGCGTATCCGATGACGAGCGCGGTGCCCATGAGGACGGCGAGGGAGGCGAGCGCCAGGTCCTGCTCGACGCGGCGGCGGGCCTTCTCGCGTTCGCCGCCCGCCATGGCCTGGGCGACCACCGGGAAGGTGACCGTACAGATCATCAGGGAGAGCACCATCGGCATCTGCGCGACCTTCTGCGCGTAGTTCAGGTGCGAGATCGCGCCGGGCGGCAGGGACGCGGCCAGGAACCGCTCGACCAGGACCTGGGACTGGCGGAAGACCGCGAAGAAGATGACCGGGGCGATCACCCCGAAGGCGATGAGGGTGGGCCGGTCGCGGCCCTGCTGGCGGCGGCTGGCGCCCTTGGCGCGGGGCGGGCCGAAGCCGACGTGGCGCAGGAAGGCGGGCAGCTGGACCAGGACCATGAGCAGCCCGCCGACGGCGACGCCCGCGGCGGCGGCCCGCACGCCCCACACGGCGTGCAGGGCCAGCATGCCGCCGATGATCCCGACGTTGTACGCGACGTAGATCGCGGCCGGGGGCACGAACGAGCGGTGGGCGCGCAGGGCGGCGCTGAAGTAGCCGGCGACGCCGAAGGTGAGCACCGTCAGCGCGGTCAGCCGGGTGCACTGGATGGCGAGTTCCGGATCCGGCAGCCCGGGGGCGAGCACGGCGACGACGAGCGGCGCGGCGACGACGAGTACGGAGGCCACGGCGGCCAGCAGCACGGCGAGCCGCGGCAGCGTCGCCCCGACCAGCAGCCGTACGGGGTCCTGGGCGCGGGCCTGCTTGCGGGTCAGCCCGGCCCGGGCCGCCGCGCGGCGGGCCAGGGCGTGGCTGAAGGCGGGCACCATCAGCAGCGCCATGGCGTCCTCGATCAGCAGCGTCGAGGCCATCTCGGGCACGGTCCAGGCGATCAGGAAGGCGTCGCTGTCGTGCCCGGCGCCGAAGAGGTGCGCGATGGTCTGGTCCCGGAACAGCCCGAAGACGGCTCCGGCGGCGGTGAGTCCGGCGGTGACGGCCGCGGCCTTGGCGAGGAAGCGCCCGAGCGGCGCGGCGGCGCCGGGGTCCCCGTCGTCGGGGCCGCCCGGCCGCACGGCCCGCGCGCCC
>NZ_JBEOXE010000130.1:0-8339 GCF_040296485.1 Streptomyces sp. NPDC002138
TCCCCCCCCCCCCGCGCGCGGGCCGGGGGGGGGGGGGGGGCCGGGTGGGGGGGGGGGTGTGGTTGGGGTTGCCTCCGGCGGCGCCTCAAACGCCGGCGGGGCTGGGATGGCCGGCGGGGCTGGGATCGGCGGGGTTGATGTCGCTGGCAGGGCGTCAGTGGGGGCGGCTGAGGTTGCCCGGAGGGCAAATCCAGCCTGCCCGGCGTTTGAGGGCCCGCCGGAGGCGATGTCGGCCGCGGTGGACGTGGGAGCTGAGGTCGCCCGGGGGGCGAATTCAGCCTGCCCGGCGTTTGAGGGCCCGCCGGAGGCAGGGGCAGCCTCGGCGGACGGGGAGGTCGCGTCCGTGGCGGGGGTCGGCGACAAGCCCGCGCCCAGGGCTGCGTCCGGGCCCGCGCCCCGGGCTGCGTCCGGGCCCGCGCCCCGGGCTGCCTCCGGGCCCGCGCCCCGGGTCGGCCGCAGGGTCGTGCTCCGGGCCGGGGTCGGCGACAAGCCCGCGCCCAGGGCTGCGTCCGGGCCCGCGCCCCGGGTCGGCCGCAGGGTCGTGCTCGGGGGCGGGGTCGGCGACAAGGCCGTGCCCAGGCCCACGCCCAGGGATGCCTCCGGGCCCGCGCCCCGGGTTGGCCGCAGGGGCGTGCTCGGGGGTGGGGGTGATGGGAGGCGGGTGAGGAGGGTGGGGGCTTTGTGGCGGGCGGTGCGGATGGAGAGGGGGAGGGGGGTCCAGGCGGCCAGGCGGCCCAGGGCCACCACCGGGGGGTGGACCGGGGAGAGGGCCATCATCTCGGCCGGGGAGCCCAGGACGGGGGGTGCGCCCGGGGAGGAAAGGAGGAGGACCTGGTCGGCGTACTGGACCACCCGCTCCAGCCGGTGCTCCGCCATCAGCACCGTCGTCCCGAGGTCGTGGACCAACCGCTGCAGCACCGCCAGAACCTCCTCGGCCGCCCCCGGATCGAGCGCGGACGTCGGCTCGTCCAGCACGAGCACCTTAGGGTGCGGGGTCAGGACCGAGCCGATCGCGACCCGCTGCTGCTGCCCCCCGGACAGCGTGGCGATCGGCCGGTCGCGGAGCTCGTTCAGGCCCAGCAGGTCCAGGGTCTCCTCCACCCGCCGCCGCATCACCGCAGGTGACAGGCCCAGGGACTCCATCCCGTAGGCCAGCTCGTCCTCGACGACGTCCGTGACGAAGTGCGCGAGCGGGTCCTGGCCGACCGTGCCGACGACATCGGCCAGCTCGCGCGGCTTGTGCGTACGGGTGTCCCGCCCCGCGACCGTGACCCGCCCCCGCAGCGTGCCCCCGGTGAAGTGCGGGACCAGCCCCGACACGGCCCCCAGCAATGTCGATTTACCGACTCCCGACGGCCCGACGAGGAGCGTCAGCTCCCCCTCGGGGACGGTGAAGTCCGCGTTCCGGAGCGTGGGCTCGCGCTGGCCGTCATAGGTGACGGACACCTGTTCGAAGTGGATCATGTCTAGCCCTCCTTCGGGGGGACGGGGGCCACCACGGCGGGGAGCAGCCCGATCAGCACCGCCGCCGCGGGCCACAACGGCAGGCCCGGCGCGACCAGCGGCACCACACCGGGCCGCAGCCCCTCGGGATCGAGGGACCCGGCGTGGATCATCAGCGCCGCGACGGCCGCACCCGACCCGGCCACCAGCCAGGCACGCACGCCCCATCGGTCCGGCCGGTAGCGGGTACGGACACTGCGCCGCCCGCCCAGCCGGAGGCCGCCGAGGGCGAGCGCGAGGCCGATGAGGAGCACGGGCAGACCGTAGGCGGCGCCCTCGGCGGCGAGCAGTCCGTACGTACCGGCGCAGATGCCGAGGAGCCCGCCGAGGGTGAGGACGTTGGTGGTGTGCCGGACGGCGGGCGCGACCTCGGCGGTACGCCCGTACCCGCGCGCGTCCATCGACGCGGCCACGGCCACGGAGCGTTCCAGCGCGCCTTCCAGGACCGGCAGCCCGATCTGGAGGATCGCCTTCACCCCGCCCGTGGGCCGGCCGCGCAGGCGGCGGGCGGTCCGCAGCCGCACCACGTCGGCGACCATGTTCGGCGCGAAGGTCATGGCGACGACGATGGCGACGCCCGCCTCGTACAGCGCCGCGGGCAGGGACTTCAGCAGCCGCGCCGGATTGGCGAGGGCGTTCGCGGCGCCGACGCAGATGAGGAGGGCGGCGAGCTTGGCACCGTCGTAGAAGGCGAAGACCAGCTGCTCGGCGGTGACCTTCCCGCCGAACCGGACACCCTGCGCCCAGCCGGGCAACGGCACCTCGGGAAGCGTGAAGAGGACGTGCGAGCCGGGGATGGGGGAGCCCAGGAGTACGGAGAAGACCAGGCGCAGGCCGATCACGACCAGGCCGAGCTTGACGAAGGCGCCGTAGGACCGGGCCCACGGGGCGGCGGTCCGCCGGGCCGCGACCACGTACCCCGCGACCCCGACGATCAGCCCGAGCAGCAGCGGATTGGACGTTCGGGACGCCGCCGTGGCCAGACCGAGCGCCCAGAGCCACCACGCCCCGGCGTGCAGGGCGTTCCGCCGCCCGGCGACCGGCGCCTCCCACCGGTCCCGCCGCCGGGGGCGAACGTACGCCGTGGCGGGAGCCCCGCCCGGGCGGGTCCCGGCGAGGTCCGACGGGAGCGGAGCGGCGGGGCCGGAGGGGTGGGTCACCGGGCGCGACGGCGGCGGGACTGCCAGACGGCGGCTCCGGCCAGCGCGATCACGGCCGCGACGCCGGCGAGGAGACCGACGGAGGGGCCGCCTTCGCCCTCGGGAGCGGCAGCGGCGGCGGCGGAAGCGGAAGCGGAAGCGGAGGCCGACGGCTTCGGTTCAGCCGCGCCGACCTGATCGCCGCAGCCCTGCTTCGGGTAGCCGGAGATCGCGCACAGCAGCGCCGCGCTGTTGTACCGCAGCGGCTTCGCCACCTCCGCCAGCGCGTCGGCGGCCGTCGCGTCCGGGGCCACGACCGCGCACGCCGTGCGCGGGGCGTCCTGCGGCGGGGTCTCCCCGGACGGGGCGTCCGCCGGGACGCCGAAGTCGACGACCAGGGCCACCCGCTTGCGGCCCTCGACCGCTGGAGTGGCCGAGCAGATCGCCCCGAAGTCGGCGGCGGCCCGCGGCTTCGCCGACTGGTCGGCCGCGTCCTGGCTGACCGCGAAGCGGAACCCCTGGACCGAGCCGTCCTTGGGCCGGATCAGCGAGGCGCCCTGGGTGGCGTACGTCCACGAGCCGCCCGTACCGTCCCAGAAGGACCAGTACCGGTAACCGGCCGCCAGCGCGGGCCCGGCGCCCAGCAGCGTCAGCACCAGGCCGAGGGCGACCGCGAGGGCCACCGGCAACGACAGCGGCGACGACAGCGGCCGTGACACCGCCGATGCCGACGCCGACGCCGGCGGTACGGGGCAACGGCGGATCACAGCTGCTGCTGCTTCTTGCGACGGCCGCTCAGCAGGATGCCAATGCCCACACCGGCCGCGGCGCCCGCACCGATGATCCACCAGACGTTCCCGTCCGAGGAGCCGGAGGAGTCCGAGGACGCCGAGGCGGACTCCTTCGGCCGGGCCGTCGCGGCGTCGGCCGGACCGGTCGCGTTCAGCGCGGCCACCAGGTCGGCGCCGCCGAACGCCTTCGGGTCGGCGCCGGTCGCATGCGCGGTCAGGATCAGCGTGGCGAGAGCGGCCGGGTTCCCCTTGGACCACTCGGCCGCGTTGCCCTTGAGCCACTCCAGCCCGCCCGCGGCGGACTGCTTGTGCCCGGCGGCGGCCAGCGCGATCACCGCGTCCGCGGTGTTGCCGACGTCCGCGGTCACCGTCTCGGCGCCCGGGGTCTTCGCGGTCAGGTGACCGTCCTTCTTGAGGGCCTCGGCCAGGTAACCGGCCGCGCCCTGGGCGGCGCCCGCCGGGTCCTTGGCGCCCGCCGGGCACGCCAGCGGCGCGGCGGGAGTGTCCGTGGCGGCCGGGGTCACGACCGGGCCCTTGCCGAGCGCGGCGAGCACCGCGGCGGCCGAAGCGTCCGCGTTCGCGGGGAGCTTGCCGTCCTGCGGCTGGTACCCGAAGGCGCCGCGGTCGGCCGCGGGCTCGGCCGCGCAGTCCAGCTGGAAGGAGAGGAGGCCGTCGTACGCCGACTTCCCCGCCTTCGACTTCACCTCGGCCGGGTTCTCCCCGGCCGCGGCCAGCGCGCTGATCACGACGGAGGTCGAGCTGCCCTCGCTCGGGCTGCCCGGGTTGTAGGCCCAGCCGCCGTCCTCGTTCTGTACGGACTTCAGCCAGGCGGCACCCTTCTTGACGGCCGCGTCGTGGCCGCCCAGTGCCTTGAGCGCCTGCACCGCGATGGCGGTGGCGTTCGTGTCGAGCATCGTCTTCGCGTCGCAGGCCGCGCCGGAGTCCGCGCGGAACGCGGCGAACGCGCCGTCCGCGCACTGCTGGCCGGCCAGCCACTCGACGGCCTGCGGCGCGGGCCGCACCCCGGCCGTTTGCTGCGCGAGCAGGGCGAAGGACTGGCGCCAGACGCCGTCGTACGTCGGGTCCATCGTGCCGAACATCCCGGAGGGGATCACGGGAGCCGGTGAGGGCGAGGGGGCGGCGAGGGCGGCGGGAGCGGCGCCCACGCAGAGCACGGCGGAGGCGGCGAGCGCGGCGGCGCTGTGGCGGACGTTCATGGTGGGGCGGGTGCCTCTCCTGCTGGGGAACGGGAGGCAGGCACGCGGAGTACCGGGCTCCGGCTCCGTTTACCTCGACGGTGCCGGCCACCGGAAGGACCCGGCGGCGCGAGCCGCGCACCTCCGCCACGGGGCAATCCGGCTCCCCGCCCGGCGCTGCCGGAGGCGGGACACGGTTGCGGGTCAGCGCCGGATTCCCACCGGCTTCCCCCCGTACGGAAGTGTTGACGACCCGGCCACTCTACCGGCCCGCGCCCCTCCCCCCGGGGGGCGGCAGCCCGGAGCACCCCTTACCGGCCACTGCCGGTTCCGCCCCTTCCACGCCCCGTCCCGCCTCTTCCACTTCCCTCCACTTCCCTCCGCTCCCCTCTGCTTCCCTCTGCCACTTCGCGCTACAGGGCCCGGTACGTCACCGGTTCGCTGCCCGGGACGGCCTCGGCGCGGCCCTGCTTCACCAGCCGCCGCAGGTGCGCCTCCGCCTCCGACACGGCGATGTTGCGGGAGCCGTACGGGATCTGCGCCCAAGGGCGGTTCCACTCCATCCGCTCGGCCAGCTCCCAGGGGGTCAACGGCCGCGCGAGCAGCTCCCACAGGCCGACCAGGCGTTCCTCGTGGTGGTCCAGCAGCTCGCGGACCCGGGCCGGGGCGTCGGTGAAGGCGTGCTGGTGGGCCGGGAGCACTTCGGCCGGGCCGAGGCGGCCGATGCGCTCCAGGGAGTCGAGGTAGTCGCCGAGGGGGTCGGTGGCCATGAGGTCCTCGGGGGCCTCGTACAGGCCGATGTGCGGGGAGATCCCGGGCAGCAGGTGGTCGCCGGAGAAGAGACGGCCGTTCCCGGGGAGGTGGGCGGGGTGCTCCTCCTCCAGGTGCAGGCAGACGTGGCCCGGGGTGTGGCCGGGGGTCCAGATGGCCCGGAGCCGGCGCCCGGCCAGCGGGAGCAGCTCGCCGGGGGCGATCTCGCGGTCCGGGACCGCCGCGCGCATGCCGGGCAGGGTGCGCATGCGGCCGCTCTCGCGGGCGGCGCGCAGCGGGGCGATGTGCTCGTCGGGGGCGCCCGCGGCGAGCAGCTTCCCGCTCATGTAGTCGAGCCAGACGCCCGGATCGGAGCCGCGGGTCCGGGTGACGACCTCGGTGTCGGCGGCGTGCATCGCGATCCAGGCGCCGGAGGCCTCGCGCACCTGGCCGGACAGGCCGTGGTGGTCGGGGTGGTGGTGGGTGATGACCACGCCGTGGACGTCGGCGACGGGGATGCCGAGTGCGCCGAGCCCGGAGACGAGGGTGTCCCAGGAGGCGGGGTCGTCCCAGCCGGTGTCGATCAGCACCGGACCGCGACCGGTCTCCAGGACGTGGACGAGGGTGTGGCCGAGCGGGTTGTCGGGGATGGGCACCTTGATGCCCCAGACGCCACCGCCGTGATCGGTGACGCCGGGCGGTTCCGTAGCCGCTGCCGATGCTGCTGCCGCTGCCGACATGAGGTGGCCCCCAGACTCACTCACGAGAACTTGTTCCAGTAGTAGCCCAAGTCGACCATCTGCGCGGCTTCCTGACCAGTCGTCGGGTCCGTTACCGATCTCTCCGCGCTCTGCAAGCGGTGTTCTGTCTGCGCCGTGGACTCCTGGAACTAGAACTGGTATCAGTTCTGGCATCCGGTTCTGAACCGCAGGAGGCATCAGCCATGACCGAGCTCGTGGAACACGGAAAGCTGTTCATCGGCGGCGAGTGGACCGACCCGCTGGGCAGCGACACCATCGCCATCGTCTCGCCCCACACCGAGCAGGTCATCGGCCGCGTACCGCACGCTTCCCGGGCGGATGTCGACCGCGCTGTCGCCGTCGCGCGCAAGGCCTTCGACGAGGGCCCCTGGCCCCGGATGTCCCTGGACGAGCGGATCGAGGTCGTCGCGCGGATCAAGGACGCGATCGCCGTGCGGCACGAGGAGATCGCCCGCTCGATCAGCTCGCAGAACGGGTCGCCGTACTCCTGGAGCGTTCTCGCCCAGGCGCTCGGCCCGATGATGGTCTACGACGCCGCCATCACGGTCGCCCGCGCCTTCCCGTACGAGGAGCACCGCCAGGGGGCGCTCAGCCCGATCATGGTCCGGCGCGAGCCGGTGGGCGTGGTCGCGGCCGTCATCCCCTGGAACGTCCCGCAGTTCGTCGCCGCCGCGAAGCTGGCGCCCGCACTGCTGAGCGGCTGCACCGTGATCCTCAAGCCGTCACCGGAAGCGCCGCTCGACTCCTACATCCTCGCCGACATCGCCCGGGAGGCCGGGCTGCCCGCCGGTGTGCTGTCGATCCTGCCCGCCGACCGCGAGGTCAGCGAGTACCTGGTCGGGCATCCGGGGATCGACAAGGTCGCCTTCACCGGCTCCGTCGCGGCCGGCAAGCGCGTCATGGAGGTCGCCGCCCGCAACCTCACCCGGGTCACCCTGGAACTCGGCGGCAAGTCCGCCGCCGTGATCCTGCCGGACGCCGACCTGGAGAGCACCATCGCCGGGATCGTGCCCGCCGCCTGGATGAACAACGGACAGGCGTGCGTGGCCCAGACCCGCGTACTGGCCCCGCGCAGCCGCTACGACGAGATCGCCGAGGCGCTCGCGGCGGCGGCCGGAGCCCTGGTGGTCGGCGACCCCCTGGACCCGGCGACGCAGCTCGGGCCGCTGGTGGCCAAGCGGCAGCAGCAGCGCTCCCTCGACTACATCAAGCTGGGTCAGGAGGAGGGCGCCAAGATCCTCACCGGTGGTGGCCGGCCGGCGGGCATGGACCGGGGCTGGTACGTCGAGCCGACGCTCTTCGGGGACGTCGACAACTCGATGCGGATCGCGCGCGAGGAGATCTTCGGGCCGGTCGTCTGCCTGATCCCGTACGGGGACGAGGCCGAGGCCGTCCGGGTCGCCAATGACTCGGAGTTCGGGCTGAGCGGCAGCGTGTGGACCGGGGACGTGGAGCACGGTATCGACTTCGGACGGCAGATCCGCACCGGCGTCTTCAACGTGAACACCTTCAGCCTGGACATGCTGGGCCCCTTCGGCGGCTACAAGAACAGCGGCCTCGGCCGCGAGTTCGGTCCCGAGGGCCTGAGCGAGTACCTCGAGGCGAAGATGATCTGCCTGCCGGGGGGCTACCAGCGGCCGGGTGCGGGTGCGGGTGCGGGTGTGGGTGCGGGTGCGGGTGCGGATGGTGCCTCCAACGGTGCCTCCAACGGTGCCTCCAACGGTGCGTCTGACGGTGGTGAGTGATGGGTGACCGCTGGCACGTCGAGGTCGACCGGGGGGTCTGCATCGGTTCGGGCATGTGCGTGAACCACGCTCCGACGGGCTTCACTCTGGACTCGGCCCGCCAGTCCCACCCGCGCGACGCGGATACGGACGCCAGCGAACCGGTCCTGACGGCGGCCGAGGGCTGCCCGGTCGAGGCGATCACGATCACCCTGGCGGGCAGCGGGGAGGTGGTGTTCCCGCCGGAGGAGTAGGGGGAGTAGGGGCCCGGCTGCGCCGGGTGCGGCTTCGCCGCAGGGGCCAGGGCTTCGAGCGTCCGGGGTCGGGGAGGTGCCCGGGGGCTGCCCGTCAGTTCAACTGTCTCTTCGTGCCGAGCCGCCCTGTCAAGGGCGCTCCCTGCGGTCGCGTCGCTGCGCGATGGCCTGCGGCCACCCTTGACAGCACGACTCGACACGAAAAGCCAAGAACTGTCGGG